>JAILON010000022.1 GCA_024690865.1 Treponema sp.
GGCGATTAAGAATGCCAGCTCCCGCTGGACGATGTCCATAAGAGACTGGGGACTGGCCGTTAATCAGTTTGCGATAGTTTTTGACGGGCGTGTTCCTGCATTCTAAATGCTGCCATTTACACAAATTTTATGACAGGGTCAGCATCCTGTAAATGCTGCTGCCTAAATAAATTTAGGGTGTTTAGGCACTGAACTAATATTGACTATTCCAAGGTGCGATATACTTGTCATAGCCTCTGGATCCCGCCTGTTCCCCACTTACTACATACTCGATGTGCGCAACAAAATACTCCAATACCTGCTTAAACTCCATTCTTTTTCCCTTGCGTTTAACCGTCCGCCGACAAAGTATCGTTCTTTTCATTCTACCACCCCTCCTTGACAAAATCCAGTGAATTCAACGCACCGTTTTGGGCTTTTTTATGGGATTTTTACATTTTTTTCTTCCTTATAGTCCTCATAAAACGCTTTGAAGAACCTCCTGAGCTTGTCATTCTCGGCATCATTGTTGTTGAACAGGCCGAGGGTAGTCAGGGAAGCTTCTGTTTCATTCTCTTGGTACCACAGTGCCTTTTCTGCGGTTCCATAATACTTCGGGAATTGTATCTTCAAGGCCGTAACCGAATTTTCATACCATACCGCTACTATATGTGTCATGGCATCCGTCCAGTTGAGGTTTGTGGATGTGTTCCTGAGGGGATATCCTGTCTGAACATTGATGCAAATCTTATTGCCCTCGAATGAAAATTCCGGCAGCTGCTCTTGAATTTCACGATCCCTGACACCTTGTCCGGAGACCCTGAAATTGCCGCTTTCTACAAGGGGTTCGATATACTTCTCATACCCTCTGGACCCTGCCTGTTCCCCACCAGCGACATATTCAAGGTGCGCGACAAAATATTCCAGAACTTGCTTGAATGCCATTTTTGTTCTCCCATTCATAAAGCTTCTGCCATCATTCTACACTCCCTTCCAGACAGAATCCAGTGAGTTTAACGCACCGTTTTTGGGCTTTAGGGCGATTTTTTATTTTTTAGAAAAAAACTTGACTTTTGGAATTTCCGCACGTATCGTACTCTGTATGGATAACCAGAATCTTTTTACGAAATCAGCGTTCAAGATGGCCTTGCACTGCCCCATGCAGGCATATTATTCCCGCAATAAAGAATATGAGAACCAGTCAGTAAATGACGAGTTCCTGAAGTCGCTTGCCGAAGGCGGCTTCCAGGTCGGGGCCATCGCGAAAATCTACGGCAACGTGAGCGACGAGAACGACTTGGGAAATCTCCACGGCTATGACGCGCCGCTTGGAAGAACCCGCGAGCTGTTCGGGCAGGACACGGTGAACATAGCGGAAGCCGCGTTCCAGTACAGGAACTGCTTTGTCCGCGCGGACATCATCCAGAAGGACGGCAACAATGTCAATCTCATCGAAGTCAAGGCGAAGTCCTGGGAGACGGGGAAGCCTTTCCTGAAGAAGGACAACGAATCAATTGACGATAAAATTTGGGAATATGTATACGACGTCGCTTTCCAGAAATGGGTCGTGTCGCATGCCCTCAAGGAGCTGTATCCTGACCAGCCCTTCACCGTCCGCGCTTTCCTGATGCTCGCCGACAAAACGAAGGTGAACAGCATCCCCAAGCTCAATGCCCTGTTCAGGATAAAAAAGGGCCCGGACGGCAGGACCTGTGCGGAGCCCACCCCGGAGGCACAGGCAATCCTTGCGGCGGAGCATGAGCATGTCATCGTCCCTTTTGATGTGGACAAAGAATGTGACATGATAATAGAAGGCCGGACCGGCGAGCAGATTAAGTACATGGGCAAAAAATTCGAGGACTTTGTCCAAGAGCAGTCCGAGCGCTATGTAAAGAACGAGAAAGTCGACCAGACGCTGGGGGCAAAATGCTTCAAATGCCCGTTCACGCTGTCGGAGGAGGGAAAGGCAGCCCTCAAGAAAAGCGGCTTTGTCGAATGTTGGAAAGAGAAGGCGCATTTTAGCGACGCTGACTTTGACAGGCCGCTGATAAAGGACTTGAATGGCACGGGTCTGACCGGTAAAAACAGTAGAGACAACTGGATAAAAGAACACATTTATTTCATCTCGGACATTACCGAAAAAAAGTATCCATCAAAGTCAGACGGAAAGCCGGGACTTTCCACCAGCGAGAGGAAATGGCTCCACATCAACAGCGTGAAGCAGGGCAGGAACGAACCGGAAATCCTTAAAGACGAGCTGAAGGTCGAGATGCAGCGCTGGAAGTATCCGCTCCACATGATAGACTTCGAGACCACCGCATCAGCGCTGCCCTATCATACGAACCTGCGCCCCTATGAGAACATCGCATTCCAGTTCTCGCACCACATCATCAAGGTGGACGGGACGATTGAGCACGCAGGGCAGTTTCTGGACATTGACTCCGACGGCTGTCCGAATTTTACCTTCGTTCGTGAACTCAAGAAGCAGCTTGAGCAGGATGACGGCTCCGTTTTCCGCTACTCCCACCACGAGAACACGATATTGAACGGAATCCACGAACAGCTTGCGGCTTCCGATGAAAAAGACAAAGACGAGCTCATGGCCTTCATCAAGAGCATAACGCATGGCGGCGAGCGCGACATGATTGACCTGTGCGACATCGTGAAGCGCTTCTACTGGCATCCGTCAATGAAGGGCTCCAATTCCATCAAGCAGGTGCTGCCCGCGGTCCTGCAAAGCAGCAGCTTCCTGCAGGAAAAATACGGAAAGCCCATATACGGTTCAACGATAAAGAGCCTGAACTACACGGCGGACACGGCAATCGCCCTCCTTACAAAGGACGAAAGCGGCAACGTGCAGAATCCCTACAAGGTCCTGCCGACCCTGGGGGAGATTGAGGATGCCATAATCGAACGGCTCGCAAAAGACGGCAACCTGACAAATGACCAGCTGACGCAACTGATTGGCAGCAGCCAGGATGAGGACGACGGAGGGTTTGAAGAGGACACGAAGATAAACAACGGCGGCCTGCCCCTTGTCGTCTACCGCTACCTGCAGACCTTCCCGCATGACGGGGCCACTGCGGGCGGTGTGCGCGTAGAGACGATTCGCGAAGCTCTCCTCCGTTATTGCGAGCTTGACACTATGGCGATGGTTTTGATTTGGGAATACTTTGCCCACGAATGCGGCATAATTAGCTGAGGGGCTACAGCCGGACATCACGCCCCTGCCCCAGTAATCAGGGCAGGGACGGGTTCAGCGCACAGGGGTTTTCTGTCAGAGTGTCACCACAATCTCTGCAGAAAGCCCCGTCTCCCTTGTCAAGTCAGATTCAGCCTTGTTGTCCTTCACGAACGCAAGGAACGCCTTTATCTCAGGGGCGGCCGCATTCTCGTAGGCCGCCGCGCACAAAATTCCAGCACAGGCGGACATGAGGAAGGGAGGTCTTGACGGGTCGCTCAGGAGCCACCTGTCACGACTCTCCCGCCTCACTCCGCGCCGGCGGCCTTCCAGCCGACAAGGCCCCTGCCCTCGCTGGAGAACACGAGGGCGACCTTGCGCAGGGCCTTCCCCGCCACGGCAAAGCGGTCCGCGTAGCCGTTCGCGTCTATCTGATGCAGGGCTTCGGCTGCGACATCGTCAAAGCTCCGCCCCCTGTCCATCTTGAGCTCCAATATATATACCGTATCCCTCGTCGCCACGACCACGTCGCTCCGTCCTGCCACCGACTGCAGCTCGGATGCCACCCGCCAGCCGGTCATGCGGAACATCAGGTGCGTCACCGACTCGTAGTAGTTCTCGCACATGTCCTTCTTTACGACCGTGGGCAGGTCGGCTATGGCGGCCTGTATGATGGCAAGGGCCTTGTCCACGTCCTTGTTCCTGAGCGCGATCCGCATGTTATCTATCGCAAGCCCCATGTCGTCATGGGGGACGCTGACGAATTTGCCAAGGAGCACGTCCAGGAAGCCCTCCTCCACCTCGCGGTTGGGGAAGTCAAGTTTATAGAAACGGTCTTCCTTCTCGAAGCCCTTTATGGTCAGGTAGCCCGACTGGTATATTACGGGCAGCATGTTCCCCGAGCCGGGGTCGTAGTTCTTGAACTGGTTCTCCGTCGCGAGCCTGCCGTTCACCAGGTTCTCCAGCTCAAGCGGATGATTCTGGACGGACTTCACAAGGAATGACGGGGTGCCGCTCTCGAACCAGTAGGAGCCGAAGTCCTTGTATTTCAGGCATTTCAGGAGGCAGAAGGGGTTGTACACGCCCTCGACGTCGTGCGTGAAGTGATAGCCGTCGTACATCTGGGCGAGCTTTTCCTTCGCCTCGCCGACGCTCATCTCCTGTTCGCTCGCCAGCGCCTCTATCTCCGGGGTGAAATAGCGCTCAAGCTCCGCCTTGGAGATGCCGCAGAGGGCTGAGTAGTCCTTTGTGAGGCTGATGTCGTCCAGCTGGTTCAGGCCGCTGAAGATGTTCACGTGGCTCACCTTGGTGATTCCCGTGATGAATAAAAAGCGGATGTACTTGTCGCAGTCCTTGAGCGGGCTGTAAAAGCTCCTGAGCTCCTGCCGGTTCTGCTCCTCTGCTTCCGTGTAGAGCGCGTCCAGGATGGGCTTGTCGTACTCGTCTATCAGGATGACTACCTGCTTCCCGGTCTTCTTACAGGCCGCGCGGATGACAGCTGCGAGGCGTTCCGCAGGGTCGTTGCCCTGACGCTCAATTCCATACAGCTCCTCATATTCCGACACTATGGCGTTGAGCCGTGCCTTGAGCCTCGCGTTGTCCTCGTAGCTGTTAATACCGAAGCTTATCTTCAGCACCGGCCATTCCGTCCATTCCTTTTCTTTTTCCGCAATCGCAAGCCCCCCGAACAGGTCCTTTCTGCCCTGGAAGTAGTATTCCATCGTGGAGAGCAGCAGGCTCTTCCCGAAGCGGCGGGGACGGCTCAGGAAATAGGGCTTTCCCTCGCGGGCAAGCTTATAGATAAAGGCTGTCTTGTCCACGTATATGCAGCCGCGCTTGCGGAGGTCCTCAAAGTCCTGTATGCCGATCGGCAGAAAGCGTTCTTCCATAAAATCCATCATAGCATAAAAAGCACTGCTTTTCTACACTGAATACGCATTTGCAAAATCGCTCATATCACCTCCAGTTTCTGACATAATACTACACATTGCCATTACTGGCACCCGTCGCTCCAATGAATTTGCGCCTGAACCACCCCTGCCACGCGTTCGGGTGGGAACCGCCACGCGTCCGGGTGGGAACCGTCACGCGCCCGGGTGAGGACCGTCACGCATACGCGTGAAATCCGCCACTCGGGCGGGTGCGGCCGCACTCTACGGCGAAAGCGGAGATTGACAAACGGCCACAGTTGCAGGAGCCTTGGAAACGGCTGCCCTGCCCGGGAACAAGCTGGCCGGGTGCGTCCGCCGCCTCTTGCCCCATGATATAAACAAAAATTATCCCCACGGATGCCGTACATGCTGTACAATAGAATTATTTACAGATTTTATGGAGGATGCCGTAGCATGGGTCATTTCAAGAATTTCAAGTCGGTGCTGTACTGCCCCGTCCACTGGGTTATAAACGTGAAGGAGGAGGAGCTGGAAGGACAGCTGGCCTTCTTTGAGAAGTACATCGGGGTGGACAAGGTGTACCTGGAGCCATTCCGTTCCGGGGAGCTTGCCAGCCGCGAGAAGCTGCTTGCCATCAAGGGCTTCCTGGAGTCGCACGGCGTGGAGGTCGCGGGCGGATTCACGACGACGTCCGGCCCCGGCCCCATCCCCGGCAAGGAGCACAAGTCCCAGAGGCTCTTCGACACCTACTGCTACACGGACAAGGACTTCCGGGCGGAGCTTCAGAGAAACATCGAGTTCACCGCAAGCATATTCGACGAGATTATCCTGGACGATTTCTACTTCACCAACTGCACCTGCGAGGACTGCATCAGGGCGAAAGGAAGCAGGAGCTGGCAGGAATTCCGCTTGGACCTGATGAAGGAAGTGAGCCGGAACGTCATCGTAGGCCCGGCAAAGAAAGTCAATCCCAAGTGCAAGGTCGTTATCAAGTACCCCAACTGGATGGAAAGCTACGCGGGGGCGGGCTACAACCCCGGCGAGCAGAAGGACATCTTTGACGGCGTGTACACCGGCACGGAAACCCGGAACTCGATGGACCAGGACCAGACCCTGCCCCGTTACCTGTCGTACTCGCTCGTCCGCTGGATGGAGAATCTCGCGCCGGGACGGAACGGGGGCGGCTGGTTCGACGCGTTCCAGTGCTACCCCATGGAGGCATACCTGGAGCAGGCATACCTGACAGCTTTCGCGCGCGCCCGCGAGCTGATGATTTTCTGCTGGCCGCTCGTGTACGACCACTACTTCGTGCCGACGCTCGGCTTCCAGATGAAGAAAATCGACGAGCTGATGAGCAAGGTCGGCGGCTGCACCGGCCTTGCCGAATACCACCCAGTCAACGCGCAGGGCGAGGATCACCTCTCGGACTACCTGGGGCTTCAGGGCATTCCCTTCGAGCCGACGCCATACTTCCCGGAGAATGCAAAGGCCGTGTTCCTGACCGCCGCATCCTGCGCGGACAAGGACATCATGAGCAAGCTGGAGAGATATGTCCGCGAGGGCGGGCACGCCATAGTCACGAGCGGATTCGTCAAGCTGATGCTGGGCGACGGCGGCGGCGTTTCACGTGCCGACGGCAGCAGCGGCACGGACGGTAGCAGCACGGACGGCGCGCCAGCCCTGTCTATCGAACAGATGACATCCCTCCGCTGGCGGGACAGGCATCTCACGCCTACCCACTACCAGTACCATTCGCAAGACACCTGGGAGGAGTACAAGGTCCCCGCCGTCCAGCCGGTGACTTTCCCCCTGCTGGAGCACCGAAACAACGTGAGCTGGATGCTCGTGAAGGGGCAGACCGCCGGGAAGAACCTTCCTATACTCATCCGCGACTGCTACGGCAAGGGACAGATGATTACCTTTGTCGTGCCGGACGACTTCGGCGACATCCAGCATCTTCCCCGCGAAATCCTGAACGAACTGCGCCGGGAGTTCTGCGGTACGCTCGGGCTGCGCCTGGACTGCGCGAGGAACGTCGGCCTCTTCCTCTACGACGACGACAGCTTCGTCACCTACGCATACGAGTATCAGAACGAAGGTCCCCAGTACTGCTACGTCCACATACAGGGCGCGGCGAAACAGCTTGTTCGGCTGAACGGCAGACGGGGGCTTGAGTGTGTGGAGCCCTATGCGAAGGCCGATGAGAACAGCAAGGTCGGCTTGGACGGCCTGAACGTCAGCGAGCGGACGGAGACCGTCTTCAAAATCGAGACGCATCCTGACTGCTTCGACTTCTGGAAGATAGAGCGGTAGAGCTGTTGCAAGGGTAACAGGCTTTTGCAGCCGGCTCCGATAAACGTTTCCTTTCCCCTCCTCAGAAGTTGTTTCCGGGGAGGGGAAAGGCCCCCTTGGATTCTCGGCTAAAGACTTGCTATTGTAGTCAAAAAATCCGCAGGGGAAAGTACAGGAACCTTTGACTTTGAATAGTCCCTTTCATTCCGGGTAACGATATAATCAAGGGAATTCCTGAATGCGGTCTCTGACATAACGACATCCTCATAATCGCCCATTTGTGAGGAAACTGCATTTTGGCAGTCTATACCGAGTGTATCAACGACTTCGAATAAACTGAATAATTTCCGTAAGATTTCCCTTGTCTTGCTGTCGCTGTGGGTCTGACGATGTGTGAGATAATAAATGTCCGTTACGGATTTTGCGGATATACAGGCTGTGACAGTCCGCTTCGCAACTTCAAGGAATATCTGCTTTGCAAAATGGGAGAATGGCCGCCTGTCCTGCAATGCGTCAATAATCACGCAAGTATCTACTAGAATTTTCATATCCGGGACAGCCTTTCGCTTTTGGATTCTTCCAGCGTCATGTCATCCGGGAGGATGCCGAACAAAGAAGTCGCAGTTTCAATTCTGTCCTGATTCGGGCTGGAAAGCACGGCAATTGTCCGCCCGTTTTCGGTTATGAAAATTTGTTCCGTTTCTGCCAGGGCAAGATATTTAGTGAGATTCAGCTGTAGTTCCATCGTCGTTATAGCCATGCTTTTTCCTCCATATAGCCCTAGTCTATCATACTTCTCGTTGTTTTGAAAGGTGGGGAGGCTGACATGGATTCTTGCAAGCGGGCTACGATTCCGCTAGAATAGCATATCATGCTTGAGGACTTTCTTGACGCGCTGCAGAATTTCAGGCGCAACAGGATGCGCACCTTCCTCTCCCTGCTCGGCATCATCATCGGTGTGGCGTCGGTCATCGTCATCATGAGCATGGGGCAGTCTTCTACGCAAAAGATAAAGGACACCTTCGGTTCGTCGGGCCTGGACATGGTGAGCCTGTCCGGGGGCTTCTTCCGCAGGAGCCGGGCGGCGGTCACGATTACGTTTGACGAGCCGTTCAGGGAAAAGCTCTTCGAGAGTGTCGGCGGCATAAAGAAGGTCTGGTACAAGAACAACCTTTCCGCCACGATTTCCTACGGCGACACCAGCAGCAATTCTTCTTGCGCCGCGGTGGAAACCGACTACATGCAGACCTGCGGCATACAGCTGGACAGAGGTTCGTTCTTTGATGTGACGGACGACGTGAAGGGGACGCAGCGGATCATCCTGGGCAGCAGCATCGCCTCTACGCTCTTTCCCAACGGCGATGCGGTGGGAAAGCAGGTCATGTTGGTTGCCAGCAACGCGCCCTTCAGCTTCACGGTCATTGGCGTGCTCAAGGAACAGTCGTCGGGCATGGAGAACACCAGCAACGGTTGCTACATACCCCGGGGCTTCTACTCGCGCAAGATTTCTCCAAATCCAGCCGCCGACACCGTAATGGTGCAGGCAGAAAGCGAGGCACTTGCGGTCACTCTGCGCGACAGGCTGGAGGCCTACTGCAACAACATTACGGGAACGGAAGGTTCCGTGTCCGCCACGTCCATGCAGAGCATGATAGAACAGATGGGATCCATCACGAGCGTGCTGAGCCTCCTGCTCGCCGTTGTCGCGGGAATATCGCTTCTGGTTGGCGGCATCGGCATCATGAACATCATGATTGTGACCGTTACGGAACGCAAGCAGGAAATCGGCATCCGCAAGGCGCTCGGCGCAAGTCCCGCACTCATCCGCCGCCAGTTCCTGGTGGAGTCGGCCAGCATCACCCTGATGGGGGGTATACTCGGAATCGTGCTGGGAATAGCGGTAAGCATTGCCGCAGAATACGTGCAGTCTGCAACGAGCTACGTCGTCAGTTGGACCGCCTGCCTGGTGGCGTTTGCGTTCTCGCTCTTTGTGGGGGTATTCTTCGGCCTTTCCCCCGCTTCACGCGCCGCCCGCCTGGACCCGGTGGAGGCCCTGTCCGGGGAGTAGGCCCGAAGAGTAGGCGGGCGCCCTCATACCCTGTATTCATCAGGGCGGTTGCAAAAGTCCACGGCACCACAGGGCTGCGCACTTGTTACCGTGAAGCTACGCTGTCACTTTGCTATCCTGACGAACTGTTTCTCTTCGTTTTCGGCGACGATCCTTCCTCCGTTTTTCAGCATGACCTTCAGCGATGCAGGATTGTCCTTGTTCACGCGGAGGTATATTTCGTCTTCAGGAACAATCTTCCTCGCGCGTTCCAGCGTGAGCCGCAGGCCTTCGGTGGCAAATCCTTTCCCCCTGTGCTCTTTGCCGATGTAGTATCCAATGTGTCCTGCGCCTTCCCGGAGTGCGTCATTGAGGAAGTGCCGTATCCTGAACTGCCCTACAATTACATCGCCATTCCACAGGAACAGGTATGTTTCGGGCACCATCCAGTCCGGCAAGTCGATTCCTTTTGAAAAACGGATCATGTCGGGGAGCGCCTGTTCATCGAACTCTTTGCGTCCTATTCCATGCCAGCAGTTCGTAAGTCCGTTCTCATCAACAGGCATGTCCTTCACGAACAGCCATTCTTTTTCTTCATCATCAACGTTTGCCGCTTTCAAATAGAGCATCTTGCATCCTCGGGTATGTTTCAAAAGTCCGTTGCGACGAAGTCGTGTGGGCATCTTGAAACTGCCTCCTGTATACAGTGCTTTGTACAGGTTTGTCAATAGTTTCCGCGGTTGTATCATGGAACTCAGTTTTTACCGGATGCACACTGTATAAAAACGTATTCCCGCTGGGTATCCCCATACGCTCGCCGAGATTGCATTTGTACCATACGTATATTCAGCACATGCGGACAGGTCCACAAGGGCCATGAGGCAATCAAATGCTCGCTATGGGGCCTCCGCCCGTTGGGCCCCCGCTCCATACGTTTTTATGGATGATTCCTGCATAAAAACTGATTTTCCTGTTGTCTACAGCAGGCACCCTATACATATTTCCTGACTGTGTGATATACTTGCAGGCATGAGTGCTTTGCGTCCACGTCTGTCTTTCCAACTGGCTGTCAAGTTGCCTTTGCTCATTTTGCTTTTTTTCACTGCCTTGTTCATCTCGTGCGAAACGGATTCCCACGTTGGCAAGAAGGAGCAGGATGACAAGACCAGCAGGCCTCCCCGGACGACGGAAGTTTCCGATGCCGCCAACGGGACGGGGGGCGACTGGCTTGCGGCGACGAGTCTGGAGGACTTGGAGGGAACTTGGGTGAGTGCCAGCGGGGCCCTGTACGAGTACCCCTTCCGGGTGGACGGCAGGAAGTACCTGCGGTTGGCATGGAAGGAGCGGGACGACACCGAGCTGTGGCAGACGTGGGCTGCCAAGAACAACATGGACATGCAGACCCTCTGGCAATTGCGTTTTTCGTACCTGTCGGAGATGTATGGGCAGACCCTGCCCGATTCCGATGTGAACGGTACCCAGTATGGAATAAAGTTTTCCCTTCGTGGTGGAAGGATTTACTCCCGAACTGAAATGCTGATAAGCGAACGGCTGCTGCTTGTGAACTTGGGCTTCTTCCGCATGTCCCCCGACAAGGACAGGTTCATCGAAAATGGTTCAATTCACCTGGCCTCGGACAAATTCGACGACATTTCAAAAGGTGGCAGCATATATACAAAACAAAAAAAAGATGGAAGGAAAAACGGATGATGTTGAAGGTCAGACTTTTGCGCAGCCTGCGTGCCAATCTTGTCCGCATCCTCTTCCTCCTGTCCCTGCCTGTTTCCGCCCTGTCTACGGCTGGGGCTGAACCGCTGGGGCTTGTCCTGGCAGGCGGAGGAGGCAAGGGGGCATACCAGGTTGGCGTGTGGAAGGCCCTGTCGGAATACGGCATCGCCCAACGGGTGACGGTCATCTCGGGAACGAGCGTCGGTGCGTTGAATGGAGTGCTCTTCTCCTGCGTCAGTCCCGCCGAGGCGGAACGAATCTGGCTGGAGGAGGTTCCCGGGCGGCTGACCCGAGATGCGCTGATTTCCCAGGGAGGACTTCAGGAGGTTATAGACATGGTTCCCGTCCGCGATATCCTTGGAAGCTGGCCCCGCGTCTGTGCCACCACGGTGCGCAAGCGTTGGATTGTCGGGACGCTCATAAACTACATGCTGTCGAGCGTCGGCAGCGAGGCGACCCGCATCTGGCTGAATGACGAGTCGGAACCGCAGTGGGTTGTACAGGGGCTCCTCGCTTCGTCCGCCTTTCCCGGCATCTGCCCGGCAGTACGGCTCAAGGACGGGGAGGAGTATGTGGACGGGGGCTGGGAGGCAGTCGGCGGGGACAACGTACCGATTGACCCGCTCGTGGAAAAGCATCAGGACATAAGGAACATCTTCGTCGTCTACTGCGACGAGCAGCCGGCACGGAGGGTCAAGGTGAAGGATTACGACTGGCTCAAAGTCACGGAGCTTATTCCGTCCATTGATACGGCGGGCCTTTTTGACGGCACGACCAACTTTACCCGCAACCGCATCCGCCTTCTCATCGACACGGGCTACGAGGATACGGTCGCCCTCTTGAAAAACCGGGGCCTGTACCCCGTCTCCTCATACTGGTTTGAATAGGCCCTGACTCCGACGTCCAGAGGCGGTAGCTCCCCTCACCCACCACATAAACAGAAAACCCCTGCCCCGGATATCCGAAGCAGGGGTTCTTTTATTGTACTGCCGTATCAGCTATTAGTACATTCCGCCCATGTCGGGGCTCGGGGCAGCCGGAGGAGCCGGCGGCTCGGGGATGTCCGTGATGGCGCACTCGGTCGTCAACAGCATTCCGGCGACGGAGGCGGCGTTCTGCAGGGCGCAGCGCGTCACCTTTGCCGGGTCGATGATTCCCGCTTCCATCATGTCAACCCACTCGCCCTTGGCAGCGTCGAATCCCCTTCCGGGCTTCTCGGCCTTGGCCTTGTCGGCAATGACGGAACCGTCAAGACCGGCGTTGTCGGCAATCTGGCGGACAGGCTCCTCAAGCGCGCGCTTGACGATCTTGAATCCGACCTTCTCGTCACCGACGAGTCCGGCGGTGTTCTCGTCCAGCACCTTGCTCGCTCCGATGAGGGCGATTCCGCCTCCCGCGACGATTCCCTCCTCAAGGGCGGCACGGGTAGCGGCGAGGGTGTCCTCCACGCGGAACTTCTTCTCCTTCATCTCGGTCTCGGTGATGGCACCGACGTTGATGACGGCGACTCCACCGGCGAGTTTGGCAAGGCGCTCCTGCAGCTTCTCCTTGTCGTAGTCGGACGTGGACTTCTCAATCTGCTTCTTTATCTCGGCAACGCGGTCGGCGATGGCCTTCTTGTCTCCGGCACCATCGACGATCGTCGTGTTGTCCTTGTCAATCTTGACGGACTTGGCCTGACCAAGGTCGGCAATCTCCGCATTCTCCAGCTTGAGGCCGAGGTCTTCGGTGATGACCTTTCCGCCCGTGAGGATGGCGATGTCCTGGAGCATCTCCTTCCTCCTGTCGCCGAAGCCCGGGGCCTTGACGGCGCAGCACTTGAGCGTGCCGCGGATGGAGTTGACGACGAGCGTCGCAAGGGCCTCTCCGTCCATGTCCTCGCAGATGATGACGAGGGGCTTGCCGGTCTGGGCAACCTTCTCCAGCAGGGGCAGGATGTCCTTCATCGTGGAAATCTTCTTGTCGTAGATGAGCACGTAGGCGTCGGAGTAGTTGCACTCCATCCTCTCGCGGTCGGTGACGAAGTAGGAGTTGATGAAGCCGCGGTCAAACTGCATTCCCTCGACGGTCTTCACGGTCGTGTCCATGTTCTTGGACTCCTCGACGGTGATGACTCCATCCTTTCCGACCTTCTCGATTGCGTCGGCGAGGATCTTACCGATTTCGGGGTCGTTGTTGGCGGAAATCGTCGCGACGTGGGTGATGTCCTCGTTGCCCTTGACGGCGCGGCTGTTCTTCTTGACTTCGGCAATTGCGATGGCGGTGGCCTTGTCGATTCCTCTCTTGATTTCAATCGGGGTCATTCCGGCGGAAACGGCCTTGAGTCCCTCGCGGACGATGGCGTAAGCAAGGACCGTCGCGGTCGTGGTTCCGTCTCCGGCCACGTCGTTGGTCTTGGAGGCGACTTCCTTGACGAGCTGCGCGCCCATGTTCTCATAGGGATCCTTCAGCTCGATGTCCTTGGCGACCGTGACTCCATCCTTCGTGATGGTCGGTGCACCGTACTTCTTGTCCAGCATGACGTTGCGGCCGCAGGGGCCGAGCGTAACCTTGACGGCGCGGGCAATCTGCTCAACGCCGCTCAGCATCTTCTTACGGGCATCCTCATTGTAAATCAACTGTTTAGCCATGATATTTGTTTGACTCCTTTTATCCTAAGCCATGCGGAGTGTGCCGTACGGCCAGCCCCGCGAAGGCAAGTTTCCTTGCTATCAAGATATTGAAATTCTAGGAATTCGGCAAATTTTTTTTGCACGCAGGGCCGTCAAAACGCGTCAAAACGAATATTCTTTCTATATTACTCCCATCAGCCGGGCTTCCCACACCGCCTGGTGGACCGTGGTCACGTCCAGCTTCTTGTAGATGTTCTTCATGTGGAACTTCACGGTGTTCACGCTGACGAAGAAGTAGTCCGCAATCTCCTCCTTGCTCTTGCCCTGCTCCAGGAACTTGAGCAGGTTCAGCTCTATCTTGGAGAATTCCACGTCGTCCTTCCGGGCGGGCTTCAGGTACAGGGGATACCACGACGCCATGTCCCGCACGTCCTCCGCCAGCCGCATCAGGAAGGGGGTCTCGCCGCGTTCCTTTATGTATTCCACCAGGAGGGGCAGAAGGGCGGCCCCCTCGTCCGCGACAAGGCGGTAGTAGCCCCGCCGCTTTGCAGTCCTAATGACGGACTCTAACGTATGGAACGCATGCTGCTTCTCGTCTGCGCGGAAGAAGCAGATGGCCAGCAGCAGGTCCAGCTCGCACAGGTCCATGTACCGCATGCCCTCCTCAAGCAGGGGGCGCAGCCGTTCGGCGAGGGCCTGCACCGCCATGGGCTTGCTTTTGACGATGTAGCAGCGGATTTTCACCATGTAGCGGTACAGGTCCAGCATGTTGAAATCCTCAAGCTCGTCGGGCGCGTCGCTGGCCAGCCAGCCGTCAAGTGCCTCGTGGTTCCCGCTGTACAGGAAGGTGTAGGCTTCCGCCGCGTTGATGTTGGCGGAAAACTCCAGTTCGCCCGTCTCCTTGGCGAAACGGCGGATGTTCTTTATGTAGCCTTCCATGTTGCTCACCTTTCCGCTTGCGAGCAGCACCTTTGCCTGCAGGTAGAGGGCCACGAACAGGAGCCGCCGCTGCTGGTCGTTGTCGAATTCCTTTATCGTCTTGCTGACCAGGAGCCCCGCGTCCATGAGCCTGTTCTGCTGGTACTGCCATTCCGCAAGGCAGAGGTTGTACAGGGCGGGAACTATGGTGCCGTCATACATAAGCTGCATGCCTTCCAGAAACTCATCTTTTCTTCCCTCCAGAAACGGTCCCAAGCGGGTGTAGTCAAGTACGCCGTTCAGGACGGAGGGGCGGCCCGCAGTAATCTGAATGGTCGGTATGTTCATACCGATAGCCTTCATGTGGTTGACTATCTCGAAGAGCCGCCTGGCCGTGAGCTTCGGGTACGAAAGCTCCAGGCCGATGCGGGCCATATTGTTCTCGTCGAAGTTCTGCAGGATTTCGCCTGCCTTGTCAAGCTGGCCGTCCATAATGAGGTTTACGAACAGCCCGCACAGGCAGAGGGGATACGCCTTGAAATCTTCGGGTGTCAAGGCATAGTATGAGTCCCTGTCCCTTCTCGCCCCTGCCAGGTAATACCTGTTGAAGAAACTGTACATCCGCTTGTTCAGTTCTTCCGGTGGGAGAAGCTGTTTTTCTTCTGGAGGGGCAAACTGCTCGTCCGGCGTGCCAATCATCATTTCCTGGGGAGGGGGGGTATTTTTTGTTTTTGTCGTATCTTCCATAACTTTATAACTCCTGTATTCGTATAAGCTTGTTTCAAAATCCGTCCGTGCCCACGACGCTACGCACCTGCTGGCGTCGTGTCCGTCACGGACGATATTGGCGGGTCAGCTGCAAGAAGTCCCCGCACATTCGCCACAGCGGACTTTTTGCGGCCGGCCCACAGTAAGTTGGTTCGGGGGCCTTCCCTAAATGATCCCCATACGCCGGGCTTCCCACACCGCCTGCTGCGGGGTGGACGCCTCCAGCTTCGTGTAGATGTTCTTCATGTGGAACTTCACGGTGTTCACGCTGACGAAGAAGTAGTCCGCAATCTCCTCCTTGTTCTTGCCCTGTTCCAGGAACTTGAGGACGCTTACCTCCATCTTGGAGAAGATGGTCCCTCCCTTGTTGATGGGCATCAGGTACAGGGGGTAGCTGGCCGCTATGTCGCGCGTGCTTTCGGCCAGCGACAGCAGCCAGGGGGTCTCGCCCTTGGTCTTTATGTAGTGCACCAGGAGCGGCATGATGGCCGCCCCCTCGTCCGCAATAAGGCGGAAGTAGCCCCTCCGCCTCGCCGTCTTGATTACGCGGTCGAACGCGACGAGGGCAAGCTCGATCTCTTCCGCGCGGAAGTAGCAGATGGACAGCAGCAGGTCCAGCTCGCACAGGTCCATGAGCCTGTTCCCTTCCTTCAGGAGCGGCCTCAGGCGTTCCGCAATGGCGATCACCGCCATGAACCTCTTGTTGACGATGTAGCAGCGCATCTTGATCATGTAGCGGTACAGGTCCAGCATGCAGAAGTCCGCGAACTCGTCCGGCGTGTCCTTGCCGCCCAGCCAGCCGGAGACGATGTCGTACTTGCCGTCAAAAAGGGCGGCGTAGGCTTCCGTCGCATCGATGTTGTAGGAAAACTCCTGTTCGCCCTCGTCGTGTGCGTACTTGCGCACGCTCTTTATATAGCCGAGCACATCGGATATCTTGTTGCTGGAGAATTCTACCTTGGCTTTCAGGTAGAGGGCGACAAAGAGGAGCCGCCGCTGCGCGTCGTTGTCAAACTCCGGCATGATCTGGTCCACAATCGCACCCGCCTCGGCAACCCTGTTCTGCTGGTAGTACCATTCCGCCAGGCAGAGCTCGTATATGGCGGGGGCCAGGGACGGTGTGTACATGTACCCGATGTCCTCGATGAAACGCTCCCTGTTCCGTTCCAGGAAGGGGCCCAGGCGGGTAAAGTCGGCGACCCCATTCAGGACGGACGGGCGGCCCGCGCTGAGGACAACGGTATTGATATGGAAGTTCAGCTTCTTCAGTCTGTCCAGCGCATCGGAAATCTGCCTCATCGTGGCTCCGGGGTGCACCAGGATAAGGGTGTGGCGCATCCACTCGTCCTCACCGAATCTCCGTATGATGTCCCACGCCTTGTCCAGCTCGCCGTCCATTATGTAGCACAGGAACAGGCCGCTGATACAACCCAGCCTACCTTTCAGCTCCTCCTCGCTCAGGGCGTAGAAGGACTTCCGGTCCTTCCACACGCCGATGAGGTAGTAGCCGTCGAGGAAATTTACCACCCGCTCGTCCAGCTCATCCGGCGGGATAATCCGTTCTTCCGCCTCCGGCTGCTTGGCTCCTATGAGGCCGGATGTATTCGTTGTCTTCAGACGGCGCATGCGAGAAGGTACAGGAAGGCGATGATGAACAGGCTGCTGACGGCAAGCATGCTGATGGCCCTGCGTACGTCGCGGTCTGCCTGGAATGAGTCAAAGGGATGAATCGAACTGCCCCGCCCGTGTCCATGGTCGGCGGCGGGGAGGGAGTCGCCAAAGGACGCGCCTTCCCCCCTGTAGGGAGTGCCGCTGTAGAGGGAGGTGCCGGCGGCCGAGGCCTTGTGATAAAAGATACTTCTCATACTCGCATGCTCCTGAGCTTGCTTCAAAAGTCCGTTTCGACGGAGCCACGGGGGACTTCTTGAAACGGCCTTTCCATTCTTACCTGCGCGTGTCTGCGGCTGCGCCGCCCGCCCCGGGAGGTCCCACAATACCCACAGGCCCGCAAGGCAGCGCCAGAGCCTTGCGGGGATATGGGACCCTTTTCAAAGGATATGACAAGTATAAACGAGGGGGAAAACTTTGTAACCTACCCAAAAGAATAGTTTTTACATTTTTCTCAATCTTTATTTAAGAAACTGGCAAGAAAAGCCCCGCCGGGAGCTGGCGGATATCCCTGCGGGGAGGGAAGCGGGAGGAGTATGCGGCCAGGCTGAACAGGACCGTGGCGGAGGCATAGCGCCCTGCCCCGTTAGGGTGGGGCGGCCCCGCCCCGCGCCGACACAAGACGCCCCTTCCCCGCAGGGGGCAGGAGCGAACGAGGCTGGCGGGAGCGGTCCCCGGTGCTCTGCATCGGGGGTGGTGATTTCATTTGACTAAATGGTTTCAATAGCTTAGAGTATGGGTATGTATATCTACAATCCCTGTCTGTATCCCGGCTGCAAGAAGCAGGCATTGTCCTCGTTTGATGACGATGGAAATTTGGTCGATGTTCCCGGCTACTGCCTGGAGCACCAGAAGAATTTTCAGGATATGCGGGAAAGGCTCCGTTCCTATATAGAAAGCCACGACAAGATAGTGGGGCTGAATGCGTCGGGCCTTACCGTGACGGATATGGACTTGAGCGGCAAGAAGTTCTATGGCTGCAACATGCAGCATTGTACCTTTACCAACGTCAGTGCAACCGGCCTGCGGATGCGGATGTGCATGTTCGACTTTTCCACGATGACGGACTGCAACTTGATTGAATGCAACATGCAGTTTTCTTCCCTCTCCGGCTCCAAGCTGGTCCACGCCCTGTTTACGGGCAGCGACTTCATCCACAACAACTTCAATGGAATCACCGCCTACCAGTGCAGCTTTGACGACAGCGACCTGTACAACACCCGTTTCATCAAGGCCGTGCTCATAAATACCTCCATGATGAACTGCAATATGAAGAAGACCGTCTTCTATGGGTCTGTCAGGGATGGGGTTTCGTTCAAGCTGTCCAACACAGGCGAGGCCCTGTTTGACCGCAACAAGGGCGGCCTCATGGGCGATGCCGACGGTCGTCTGGACGATGGGCTGGAGCATAAGGGGGACCTATGAAGATTTACTTCAATCTGTGTGTGGAGGGCTTCACGAACAGCTATGTTGTGGTGAACGACGATCCCGCGGTTATGGAGGCCCTGATAATAGACCCCGGCAAGATAAGCAGCGAGATAATAGACCAGATAGAGCGGGGCCGCTACGAGCTTACGGGGGTGCTCATCACCCACAACCATACGAACCACGTGCAGGGACTTTCGATATTGAAGAAAATCTATTCCCCCTGCGTCTATGCCGCCGACTATGATGTGGCGGGGGAAAAGTCCATAGTTTTGAGCGGGAACGGAGAGGTGGAGGTTGCGGGGCTCAACGTAAAGTATTATTCCGTTCCCGGGCACAGTTCCGACAGCATGGTGTACCGGATTGGCAATGTCCTTTTCACGGGGGACACGCTTACTTCTGGAATCATCGGGGAAACGAGCAGCAAGTATTCCAAGAAACTGCTGCGGGACAACATCGTGGAAAAGCTGTACTCCCAGACCGAGGCCACCGTGCTCATGCCGGGTCACGGACCGCCTTCCACGATTGCGGGGGAAAAGCAGTTCAACCTGGACATTCCCTATCAGCTGAACTAGTTCCTCTCGGGAAGCTCGGCCGCGGGCTGTTTCGTGGCCGAGGGCTGTTTTCCGATTGGCCGGATGGGGCTCACTGACCGAATTCGTCTTTCAGCACCGCCATTGACCGACACTCTTCGGCACGGTCGGGGGAGCAGCTTGCCTCTACGAAATCGGGCTTCTGGTATTCGTCGCGGGAGGCGATTTCTTCCCGCGGCACCTGGCCGGGGTGGAAGAGCAGCTCCAGCGGACGGCCTTTCCGTTCGGCAAGCGCGATGAGCTTGGGCAGGACGGGGCGGAGGTTGCCTTCTGTCATTGCTCCGCTGAAGAACACGCCGGAAAGGTAGGTCGGCGTTATGCCCTTTTTTTTCAGTCCCCGCTTCACCTTTGCAGAAAGCAGGTTCAGCACGGCACATTTGACGACGTTTGCCAGTTTGATTTTTCCGTAGATTGCCGGGGTCGCAAGATAGGGCGAAAGCGGATCTTCCGAACAGCGGATGCAGGAAATCCTGCAGCCTTCCTTTTCCAGGTCGGCCACTGCGTCCATCATTGCGTCGAAGAAGATGGGGATGTGGTGGGGATGCTGGTGGCTGTCCAAGTTTACGGCGGCCTTGTCAAAGAGTCCCGTCCCCAGGCACCGCCGTATCTGGGCGGCAAGCTCCTGGGCGAGCTGGGCGCGGACGCGGCCCCGCTTCCATGGCGTGAAGGATGCTGCGAGGAGCGAGAGCCAGGAGACCTTGAACAGGCCCTTTTCATCGGCCAGGTCCTTCAGTGAAAGGAAGTTGCTGACGGGGCGGCCCTCCATGACGTTCAAGTGGACGGACAGGACCGGCTGGACCGGAAAGGTCGGCTGGGCGGCCTGGTACAGCTTCATGCAGCTGTCAAAGCAGGAGATGTTGGGAATCACGCTGAGGGAGTCCACCTTGCCCTGCTGGCAGAGCGCGATTATGTCCTTGGACGAGGCGACTGCGAGGGCAAAGTCATCGGCATGGAAGCTGACCATTCCTGAAAGGCTCCGGCCCTATTCCATGTAGAAGGTCTTGATGGGCGGGAAGCCGTTGAAGGCGACGCTCGCGTATGTCGAGGTGTAGGCCCCGGTGGACAGCCAGTAGAGCCTGTCGCCCGCCTTCAGGTTCACCGGAAGCTTGTACTTGAAGTCTTCGTACATGATGTCCGCGCTGTCGCAGGTGGGGCCGGCCAGGATGACTTCCCCTTCCTTCGCGTCGGGGGCGTCCTTGGAGCTGATGACCGGGTATTTGATGGACTCGCCCATCGTTTCGACCAGGCCGTTGAATTTGCCGGCGTCCACGTAGACCCAGCGCTGCAGGGCGGTATTGTTCTTGCGGCTTATCAGTATGACCTCGCTGGTGAGGATTCCGCAGTCGCCGACGAGCGAGCGGCCCGGCTCAAGGATTATCTGGGGCATGTCCTCCCCGAAGTCCTCGCGCAGGTAGCGGGTTATCTCCGAGGCGTAGGTCTCAAGCTCGTTGGCGGGGCTGATGTAGTGGGCGGGGAAGCCCCCTCCCATGTTTATCATGGAAAGGCGGATTCCCTCCTCTTCTTCCAGCGAGGAGAAGAGGTAGAGGCTCTTTGCTATCGCGTCGTTCCAGATTCCGATGTCGCGCTGCTGGCTTCCCACGTGGAAGCTCACGCCGTAGGGGGTCAGGCCCATGTCGCGCGCCTGCACGAGCAGGTCGTAGGCCATGTCGGGATGGCAGCCGAACTTGCGGCTGAGCGGCCAGTCGGCGGTCGCCGTACCTTCGATGAGCATGCGGACGTAGACCCTGCTGCCGGGAGCGAATTCCCCGATGTTCTTCAGGTCCTCCTTGCTGTCCGTCGCGAACATCCTGACGCCCTTCTCGTAGAAGTAGGCGATGTCGACGGCCTTCTTTATCGTGTTTCCGTAGGAGAGGCGGTCAGGGGAAACGCCGAGCGAGAGCACTTCATCCAACTCGTAGCGGGAGGCGATGTCAAAGTTGGATCCCATATCCGCAAGCATCTTGACGATCTGTTTGCCAGGGTTTGCCTTGACGGCGTAATAGATTTGTGCGTAGGGGAAGGAATCCTTGAGCTTGATGTAGTTGTGCTTGACCTGATGGAGGTTCACGACTATGTTCGGGGTTTCCAGGTCCTTTGAAAATTTCAGGAAGGCCTCCCAGTCGAAGTCAGAAACGAAGTCCGCGCGATTGTACAAAGCAGTACCGCCTTATCTTGGGATTTATAACAGTTGGAAACACTGCATTTGAAGCGATGATAATATAAATCAGCCATGCTTGCAAGATAGTTTTAGGCAAAATGTTCCTTGAAGTTTCTGCATGGCATGGCTATAATGGACCTATGGAATACCTTGTCCTTTTGGGACTTGCCGTCTTCATCTTCTTCATGCTCCGCTTCATCGTCAGTTCCGACCGGGAGGAAAAGAAGGCCGGGCTCAAGAAGGCCAACGACGAGGCGCAGAAAAAGGCCGAGGCCCGGGGCCTTCTGGTCAGCTGCCCCCTCTGTTCAAGCCCGCTTGCGAAGGGCGAGGACATCGTGAGCAAGGTCTACCGGCCCATGAACGTGCCGGACCAGCTGTGTACGATCGACGGCTGCCCCCACTGCTTCCCCAGGCCGGAGCCGGGTCTCAGGCGGGTCTGCCCGGTGTGCGGCAAGGAGGTTCCGCTCAAGACGGGACACCTGAACGCCCGCCTGTTCAACTACGAGGACGGCAAGAAGCACGTGGTCGTTACGGGCTGCACGGAATGCAGCAAGGGAAACAAGAAGTAGGATATGGGAAGCATTAAGGCTGTCATAGAGATAGGTTCCACGGGCATCAGGATGCTCGTGGCCGAGATGACCGACGACAAGAAGCGCAACATACTGGACCGGTCCGAGTTCCCCGCCAACATCGGGCGGGACGTGTTCACCTCCCGCTACATCAGCCGCGACACCATGCTGAACGCCCTGCGCATCCTGAACCGCTTCGGCGAGCAGCTCTCGTCCTGGGGGCTCACGCGGGAAGAGACCCTTGTCCTGGGTACCAGCGCCGTCCGAGAGGCCCTGAACCGCGACCCCTTCGTGGACCGGATAAAGGTAAAGACCGGCTTTACCGTCCGCGTCATTGACGGCATCGAGGAGAACCGCCTGATGTACATCGCGGTGACCGAATGCCTCAAGGAGGAGAGCTTTTCGGTCCGCCAGAGCAATTCGATAATCCTTGACGTTTCCGGCGGGGCGACCGAGATGATGCTGATGGAGAAGGGCAGCATGGTGGGGGCGCACTCGCTCAGGCTGGGCACGGTCATCATCGGCCAGCAGATCCATTCGATGACCGGCAATACCGACGACGCAATGCGCTTTGTCGGGGAATTCATCCGCAACACGAGGAACATGCTGAATGCGGAGATGAACTTGGGCAAGGTCCAGCAGTTCATCGCGCTGGGCCGGGATATGCAGATAGCATCGATCATCGCGGGAAATCCTGTTTCCACCTTTTTGTGGGAGATAGGGCGGGACAAGTTTGACGCGTTCGTGGACGAGGTGGAAAACTATTCCGAAGAGGAATGCGTTGCCCGCTTCAAGATGAGCTACGCCGAGGCGAAGACATTCCGCATTTCGCTGTTGACCTACAGGCAGTTCGTCTCCCTGACGAACGTGAAGACCATCGTCGTTCCCGAGACTTCCATCCGGGAAGGGGCGCTCATAGCCGGGGCGGAGGAAAGCGACGGAGGGCTTCACGAGGAGTTTTCGGAACAGATTGTCGCCAGTGCACGGACCCTGCTCAGGAAGTACAAGGGGGACGAAAAGCATGCCGAGTTTGTCCGTTCGGTGAGCGTCCGGCTTTTTGACGAGATGGAGGGGGAACTGGGCCTGGACCCGCATGCCAGGATGCTCCTTGAGGTGTCCGCCCTGCTGCACGACATTGGGATGTTCATTCGGGCGGAGGACCACAACCTTCATTCCTGCTACATCATCAGGCACAGCGAGATTTTCGGTCTGAGCGCGGAGGAGATGAATCTGGTTTCCCTCATCGCGCTGTACCACAAGGGCAAGGCCTCGCCCCAGAATGCGGCGGAGGTGAAGATGTTGCCCCGGGCCAGCCGCCTGACGATATTGAAGCTCTGCTCGATACTGCGGGTGGCGGACTCGTTTGACCGCAGCCACAGGCAGCGGATAAAGGATTTCAGCATTTCCTTCTCCAAGGACAGCATCACGTTCAGGATAAAGGGGCATGAGCACCTGGGGCTGGAGCGGCTGGCCCTGCAGGAGAAGTCCGACTTGTTCGAGGACGTGTTTGGATACAAGGTCGTGCTGGTGTAGTACGCGGCACGGTGAGGCGTCTGGGGGCTGAGGCTTTTCGGGCCTGCCGAGGTGGACAGGAGGGAACAATATGGCGGAAAACAAGGCGATAAAAGACGGCAAGGCCAGGCAGGAACGGGCCCGCTGCTTCAACAGGGAGCTGAGCTGGCTGGAATTCAACGCACGCGTCCTGAGCGAGGCCCTGAGGAAGGACAACCCGCTGCTTGAGCGGCTGAACTTCCTCGGCATCGTCTCAAGCAACTTCGGGGAATTCTTTCAGGTCCGCGTCGCCTCGCTCAAGCGGGAGGCGATGGTCAATCCCCGGCAAAGGGATTCCAGCGGGCTGACGGCAAAGGAGGCCCTTGGCAGGATATCCAGGCGCAGCCATGATATTGTCGCCTCGCAGTACAAGTGCCTCATGGACGACATACTGCCCGCCTTGGCGGAGGAGGGGCTGGTCTACGTCCGTCCCAAGTCCTTTTCCACCGCGCAGAAGAACTATGCGGAAGGCTTTTTCCGCCACGAGGTCTTCCCCCTGCTGACCCCGCTCCGCACCGACTTGGACGAATTCCCCCACATCGCGAGCATGCAGCTGCATGCGGCCTTCCTTTTGGACAAGATGCCGGGGGTCCACCGCAAGGAGACGGGCCTGTTGCCCCAGTCCGACACCGACCTGCTGGCCTTGGTCCCCATCCCGTCCAGCCTTTCCCGCATCGTCTACCTGCCTGGCGAAGATGGCGTCAGGCATTTCTCCCTCTTGGACGACATAGTGACCCTCTTCGGGCGCGAGCTCTTCCCCGGCTACAACGTCAAGGAGTCCATGGTCTTCAAGCTGGCCCGCGACGCGGACTTCGCCGTGGACGAGGAGGCTGGCGACCAGTTCATCCAGGCGATGAAGGAGGTGCTGGTCAAGCGGCAGTCCTCCTTCCCGGTCTGCCTGTGGGCGGGATCGGGGAGCAAGAAGCTCCTTTCTCTGATGAAGGAGAAGCTGTCGCTGGAGGATGGCGACGTCTACTGTGTGGACGGCATCCTGGACCCCGGTTCCCTGATGGAGCTTTCCGAAGGCGACGTGGCCTTCCGCCTGTCCTATCCCGACTGGCCGCACTTCTACCCCGATTCCCTCCCGGAGGAAGGAAGCTACTGGAACACCTTCCGTCAGAGGGACATCCTGCTCAACGTGCCGTATGAAAGCTACGACCCGGTCGTCCGCTTCGTACAGGATGCGGCGGTGGATTCGCACGTGCTCGCCATCAAGATGACCCTCTACCGGACGGGCAGCAATTCGCCCATCGTGCAGGCCCTCAAGCGGGCCTCCGTCAACGGCAAGTCCGTCACGGTCTTCGTGGAGCTCAAGGCCCGCTTTGACGAGCAGCGCAACATCTCGTGGGCGGAGGAACTGGAGGATGCGGGGGCGACCGTCATATACGGCATGGTCAACCTGAAGGTCCACGCCAAGATCTGCCTGGTCATCCGCAAGGAGAGCGACGGCATCCGCCGCTACCTGCACCTGAGCACGGGCAACTACAACCCCAAGACCGCCCGCCTCTACCAGGATTTCTCGATTTTCACGAGCAACCCGGACCTCGCGCTGGACGCGACCCTCTTCTTCAACGTCGTTTCGGGCTACAGCATCGTCCAGTCCATGCACTCGCTCTCCATGGCACCGGTCAACATCAAGAGCCGGCTCATTGAGATGATAGAACGGGAGATAAGCTACAGCAGTCCCGACAATCCCGGCCTCATCATCGCCAAGATGAACAGCCTCTGCCACGACGACATAATAGAAGAACTGTACAAGGCGAGCGCGGCGGGCGTACGCGTCATGCTGAACATACGCGGCATCTGCACCTTGATTCCCGGCGTGAAGGGGATGAGCGAGAACATCGAGGTTTCGAGCGTCGTCGGCCGCTACCTGGAGCATTCCCGCATCTTCTACTTCAAGAACGGGGGCAACGAGGAGCTGTACCTGAGCAGTGCGGACTGGATGGTGCGGAACTTGGACAAGCGGATTGAGCTGATGTTCCCCGTGCTGGACAGGGATGCCTTCGCGGAGGTCAAGGAAACCCTCATGCTCTACTTCGAGGACAACACGCACCGGCATACGCTGATGAAGGACGGTTCATGGAAGCCGCTCAGGCCTGCTGCGGGCGAGGCGGCGGTGAGCGTTCAGGAAGAGCTTCAGCAGAAGTACCGCAGGCGCGACGAAACCCGCAAGTCCCAGCCCAAGGTGGAATTCGAGGTCCGGCGGAAGAACTAGCGGGCCGCGTATGCCGCCCGCTAGGGGAGCCTGGGGGATCCCCCGGCAGCCGCCGGGGAGATGGGAGCGGGTGCGGGCTATTCCAGGTGCTTCATAAATGCAGCCTTGTTCTCCTGCGGGGTGCTGGTCGGGCGGCCCAGGTCGTCCCTGGCGCCGATGGCGCATTTTGCTTCGATGAAGGTCAGCTGTCTGCCTGCCTTCGCCTTCGCCAGCTCCCGGTCCAGCTCGTCAAAGTTCGAGACCGCGACCGCAACGGGGTACCCGCAGGCCAGGGCGACATCCTTCAGGCTCAGGGCTGATGCGACGGTGGGCATGCCGCCCACGCTTTCGTGCGCCCCGTTGTTTATCACGATATGGATGAGGTTTCCCGGCTTGCAGCTTGCTATGACGGACAGTGCGCCCAGGTGCATCAGGGCGGCGCCGTCGCCGTCCACGCACCATATCTTCCTGTCCGGCTTGTTCAGGGCGATTCCCAGCGCAATCGAGGAGCTGTGCCCCATGGAGCCGACGGTCAGGAAGTCGCGCCCGTGCAGGGGGGCGGCCTGTCCGGCTCCTTGTCCGCCCTGCCCGGCGGCTTCCCGTGCCTCGAACAGCTCGCGGCTCGCCTTTCCGGTCGTGGAGACGATCGGATCGTCCCCGCTGTATGTGATGATGTGGCGGATTATTTCTTCCCGCCGCATCGGGTTGTCGTTTTTATATTCTGTCCTGCCGGCGTAAGAGAGCGCCCCCTTCCGCACGACGATGGCCACGTCCTTGCCCCTCGTGAGGAGTCCACGGAACTCGGCCATCTTTTCTCCCAACTGCTCCAGGGTCGTCTCCGTGTCGAGGACGAAATAGGGAACGCCCATGACGTCCAGCAGCGGGAGCGTCACTGCCCCCTGCCAGACATGCTGGGGCTCGTCCTTCACACCCGGCTCTCCCCGCCAGCCGATGACGAATATCTCCGGTATCGCGTAGACCTTCTCGTTCAGGAGCGAGGCAAGGGGATTGATGACGTTGCCCTCGCCGGAGTTCTGCATGTAGACGACGGGAACCCTGCCGGTCGCCAGGTGGTAGCCGGCCGCCAATGCGACGCAGTTCCCCTCGTTGGCGGCGATGACGTGGTGGGCCGGATCTATGCCGTACTTGCCCATCAGGTAGTCGCACAGGGCCTTCAGCTGGGAGTCCGGCACACCCGTAAAAAAGTCCGCCCCGAGCGCGGCGACAAAATCTTCAACCTTCATCTGTTTTCCTTCTACTGCAGTATCTGACGGTACAGTCCGTCTATGGACTCCTCCGTGAGGCGGACGGGATTGTTCTTCAGGCGGACGGGATTCACCGAAGTCCTCAGGAACTGGAAATCCTGTTCTCCCGTAGGAACCGCTTTCTTCAAGGAAAGTCCGGCCAGGATGTCCTTGAACCTGTCCGCCGCGTCGAGGGGCGAGTCGGAGCCCATGGCATCCGCAAGCTCCTGGAACATTTCCGCAAGGTAGTCGCTGCCCCTGGGATCCAGGCACAAATCGCAGTGTTCCGCCATATAGGGCCACAGGGCGGCGACGCAGAGGGCCGCGGCATGCCCGTGCGCTAGGCCGTACAGGCTCGTCAGCTTGTAGCACATGGCGTGGCCGGCGGTCGTCTGCGTTATGTTTATCGCCCTTCCGGCCAAATGCGCGGCCTTCAGCATGTTCCCGTTGGCCTGCTCCTCGTTCCGTATATATCCGTCCATGTTTTCCAAGACGAGCCGTATGGCCTCCTTGGAAAATGCCTTGCTTTCGCTGGTGGAATTGACGGACCAGAAGCTTTCGACCGAATGGCAGAATGCATCCAGCGCAGTGGATTTTCGCTGGTAGTCCGGCAGGGTTCGGAGCGCCGACACGTCGAACAGGACGGCGGAAGGAATGCAGCTTACGTCCGAGATGGACTGCTTTTCACCCCCGTAATATATCACGGCGTAGCGGGTTGCCTCGCTCCCCGTGCCGGCGGTCGTCGGGACGGCGAGCAGCCGTATGCCGTTCGGGACAATCGTCTGCTCCAGATAGCTCCTGGTATCGTCCATGTTTGAATACAGCTTGACGCACTTGGCTACATCGATGGAACTTCCCCCGCCCACGGCGACAAGCATGTCGCACCTGTGCGCACGGAATTCTTTGACACCGCAGACGACGGACTCGTAGCGGGGGTTTGGATCGAATCCGCTGAATTTCACGATGCGGATTCCCTTTCGTGCCTCCAGTGCGTCGAAATATCCGGCTATGGGCAGGTGGCGGAATGCCCCGTCGCAGACGAGGAAGATGGATCTAATCCCGTTGTTCTGGAAGTATTCGTCAAGTGCGGCGTATCCGTCGGAGGCCTCAAGTATCGTCTGCTCCATCAGCGTGCCCCCGGAATGAGGTCCAGCAGGTCCTGCATGTCCGAGCAGAATTCGGAGTCCTCCGTGGCGCATCGCTGGATAAGGATGGACTTCGCTACCTCCGACATCGCACGGAAACTGCTCCTGAGGAGCTGGTCCTCGTACACCACGGCGTTGGCTCCCCATGAGGCAAGCTCTCCTTCCGTGACCTGGCGGCAGCCCGTCGGCGAAACCAGAAGGGGAACCGAAGGGTGCCGCTGCCTGAAGCCCCGGCAGAAGTCCCGTATGACGGCTTCGCCTTCTCCGCCTGCGCCCGTCATGATGCCGTCTGCGCCCGCGCCCATGCAGGCGAAGCTCTGTTCCAGATTCCTGCATCGGACTATGATCATGAAGTCGTCCGCCACCTGGGCCTTCTTTCCTGCCCGTATCTTGTCGCAGAGGACTTCGGTGGAATCATCCTGTATGGTGACGGCAGAAACTCCCAGCCGCTCCAGCGTCCTGATGGTTGAACAGAAGTGCTCCTGCCTTCCACCGTTTCCGGCGTCGAAGATTATCGGCTTCGTGGTGCATTCCAGGGAGTCGGCCAGGCCGTGGAGCCGGGCGGTCAGGTCCGCGGCCCCCATGTCGGGCTTGCCCTTGCTGGCTGCATCCACCGGTCCGGCGGTCCACATCCCGTCGAACTCCTCTGTCTTTCCGTTTGCCTTCACTTTCGTCTTTTCGACAATCAAGCCCGCAAGCCCCGAATGGGACTCCAGTATGCGGACAAGGGGCTTTGCCGCGATGAGGCGTCGCAGCATCTTTTGCCGTACTTCCGGCGTCGTCCCCAGCTCCCTGACTTCGGCGTTCAGGGCTGTCGAAGAAATTCCGGGCGTGTAGGGAACGTCTATGACTTTTCCCCCCCACTGGGCAAGGCAGTCTATGACCCTCTGGCGGGTCTCCTTCTGCACGCCGTCCATCCAGTCGTCCCCGTGCACGACGAAGTCCGGTTTGAGCCGCTCCAGATTCGGCACGTAGTCCAATGTCGTCTGGGGGACGACCCTGGCGACGCCCTTTATGTTTGAGATTATCTCCGCACGCTGCTCGTATGTCAGGTAGGGCAGCCGTTTGTAGCTCGCTATCGCCTCGTCCGTCAGGACGCCGACCGTCACTTCTCCCAGTTTCATCGCTTCATGGATGATGTTGAGGTGCCCATGATGGATTAAATCCGCGCTCATACCGCAGTAGACTGTCTTCACTTTCAGACCTCCTGCTTTCTCGCTGTCTCGATTTCTGCCTGCTTCTTGACCAGGTAGTCCAGTGTCGCCTTCCCGCCCTGCCCTTGGAAATGCCAGGCCTCGTTCCGTATTTCGGCCCTCCGTCCAGACATGCTGGGGCTGCGGATGGCTTCGTCGATTATCTCCTTGAGGCGGGGAAAGTCCTCCCGCCGTATCTCCCGGCCCAGTTCCGGCAGTACGGTAAAGCTCCACAGCGGCTCGTCCACCCAGGCGGCATCGTAGGGGGTGGGGTCCCAGTCCGCATGGGCATAGAGGAAGGGCTTGTCAAAGACGAATGCGAGGTCAAAGACTACCCCGGAGATGTCGCTGAGCATTATGTCCGCTTCGTTCAATATGCGGGTGTTGTCGTTGTCGGTGTTCCAGCTGACCCTCGGCTCGCTCTTGTACTGCTCCTTGAGCTTTTCCAGCAGCTCCGGCTCCGAGCTGTAGGACTGGGGGTGCGGACGTATGACGATGCGGTATCCTGTTGCAAGCAGGGCATCCAGCAGTTCCGCCCCGTACAGGGCGAGCAGGCTGCTCTTTCCCCAGGTGGGGGCGAGGAGTACAACGGGAACGTCGTTGTGGACGGGAGGCAGGGTGTTTTTCCGTTCCAGCAGGCTGTCCATGTAGGTGAGGCCGGTTATGGCCAGCTCCTTGCGGGGGGCCTTCTGGGCCTCCTCGCACAGGCGGACGATTTTTTCCTGGTGCGTTCCGTTCAGAAGGAGGACGTCGTAGTTTACCAGTCCGAAAGTGTGGTAGCGGACGGGGGAGTCGATCGAATGGAGGATGTGCACGTAGCAGCCCACGTCGCGGCTCCGTTTCCACTGGTATACGCCCAGCCCCGGAGTCGTCGCGAGTACGACGTCCGCCTTCAGGAAATTCAGCCGTGCGAACCCCCGGTTTCCTTCCCCGATGAATTCCGCCCGTATGTGCTTGTACTGCGCCTCCAGCACCGGATCGTCAGGGGACTGCGTGTAGTAGCGCATGTCCACACCCCTCCGTTCCGCCTCGTCGCAGATGGGCTTGAATACGTTCCAGTAGCGCTTGTGGTCGCTGTATATCACGAAGGGAATCCGTTCCGTGTCCGCCTTTTTGACCCGGCCGCCGGTCAAAAGGAATTTCAGCTTGACGGAAAGCGCCCTCAGCGCAAAGACCACGGCCGCGGTAAGGCCGATCACGATGGAAAAGAGCATGCTGCCCGTTCCAGGGTCTATGTACAGGAACTGCGCCATCATTGCTGGACCTCCTCCCGCGACCAGGAGGCGGCCTCGAATATGTTGTTCCGCACCCGCCACCACTCGTTGTCGTCTATGGAGAACTGGTATTTGCCGTTTTCGCTGGGCCGGTGCCTGTCGCATACGGATATGACGGCCCCGTCCTTCTTCAGCTCCGTGGTGTCCAGCGGAATTTCCTTGCCGGTGAACGGATTTACGGGCTTTTCCACCAGGCCCTTCAGCAGGAGCGACGGGGTGTCCGCGTTGGTCATGAACGTCTCGCTGTCGGTCACCAGGCTGCCCCTGCTGCCAAAGTCCTTGAACAGCATCAGGGGGTGGTAATGGCCCCTGCCGTTGTACAGTTCGCCTGCTATCTGGTTGTCCAGCTCGTCGTTCCGCTCTATGTCTACATCGTTCCAGTAGCAGCCGTGGTCCGAGACGACGATGATCCTCGTGTTGTCCCACACCCCTTCCGCCTTCATGTAGTTGAACCACTTTGCCAGCATTTTGAAGGCCGCCATCTGCGTATAGTAGCGGTTGTCATAGATGAAGGCCGAGCTGCCGTAGTCCGTCACATGGTCGACGGGAATGTAGCCGGGGGCCTCAAGGTAGAAGGACGTGTGGGTGAGCTGGTTGGTCAGGCTTAGGTAGAAGCCCCCCTCGCTCTCTTCGGTGGTCGTCAGCTCCGGCAGGTAGTCCAGGGCCGAATAGCAGTCGATGAGCGTGTTTATCTCCTTCGCGGAAAGGTCGTTGGAGCAGTAGTTGCCGTCGTTGTAGACCATCTTGCGGAGGATTATGGGGGCGGCCCGGAAGGCGGAAAACAGAAGCATGTTCCGCTCCAGCCGTGCCCCCGTCTTGTCGGTGATGTTGCCGGAATTCTTTTCCTTGAACCAGAAGGCGGAATAGACGCCGCTGGTCTGCACGCCCCGAATGAGGGGATTGTACTCGTTTATGAAGCTGGTGTCGCAGAAGCTGTTGTAGTTGCCCCACTCGGGGTCGGTCACGACTGCCGTGTAGCCCAGTTCCTCCGTGAAGATGCGCGGCAGGACCAGCTGGGATTCGTTGCTCTTTTTGACGAGCGGTTCGTCGCTCCGCCTGTTCATCTCGAAGGGCGTGTACTCGTAGCCCCCGTAGAGGGGCGGAGCTCCCTCGAGCGTATGGCCGTTGAACGAGGCGATGTTTTTGTAGAAGGTGAAGCCGTCGAAGGCCTCCCCAAGGGTCGGGTCCTCCTTGAAGAGTTCCGACACGTACTGGGGCTGTGCCCGGTCCAGCATGATGAGCAGCACGTTTTCGTGGTTGCGCGACAGGTGGAAGATGGGGCGTATGCTTGACACCCTGTTTTTGTCCGTGGCGGCGGCATAGGCACGGTATTCCTTCCGTATGGAGCTGATGTTTGCGACCGAGATGATCAGCATGGAAAGGCACAGAACCAGGGCGATCGGGATGAACAGCCGGCGCCTTTTGAACGACAGGAGGAAGACCGTAAGGACTGCCAGCAGCGCAAGCGCAAGTAGGTTCAGGAAGGAGATGGGGGACAGCATCTTGAAGTCGACGGAATTCAAGAAGTTGAGGGATGAAGAGATGTCCCCGTAGGGCAGCATGAAGATGTATGCGTCCATCAAGGCCGCAAAGGCCACGAATCCCATGCATGCCGCCAGCGCAGTCTGTACGCGGGAGCGGAAAAGCAGGTAGATGCACAGGGGCCACAGGAGGGTCAGTCCTGCGCTCTGGACCGTCGCCGTGAAAAGGTAGTGCAGCGGGGACGCGCGGCCTCCGACGCCCGCGAATTCCGAGGCCGAGCTGGCGATGAGGGCGGACGGTATAGCCAGTCCTGTCAAAAGGAAGAGCAGGATGCAGGCAAGGATGTATGACTTGAACCGCTCGCCCCGTCTGCTGAGGAGCGGAACAAGGGGACCGCCCATCAGGTAGCGCACGAGGCGCAGTTCCAACGGGAGGGCGAACGTCAGCATGCAGGGGATAAGGAGCAGGACCTTGTATTCCAGCTTGCTGTTGAGGTATGCCAGCTCCCAGACGCTGAATGCGGCCAGCAGGACGCAGGCCAGCACGTAGACGGCCTTCTTGGGATGGGGCAGCTTGTAGAAGATGTTCTTTATGAGCGAGAAGATGTTGTTGCAGGTCCAGTAGAGGACCAGCCCCGACGGCGACTTGTACAGCAGCAGCAGGAACAGCAGCGTCATGATGTGCAGCTGGAGCTTGTCCTTGAGGGCGAGGTCCTTCGTATAAATGATTCCTGAGATGACGTTTATGGTCGTCATCGCGATGGGGAGGACGTTGATCCGGTGTGGACCGATCAACAAAAGCCCGTCCGGCATGGCGAGGTTCCAGATGAAGAGGAAGCGCTTCCAGGCCAGGATGTCCAGATGCGAAATATATCCGTAGGCGGCGATGAAGAAGGGAATCTGGATGAGGAGGCCGAATGAGGACCTGAGCACCATCAGCGGATTGTAATGGTTGAGCCGGTAATACTGGTTCATGATGAAGTACTGCTCGTCGCCTGAAAAGGCCTTCTTTATTACGCGGCTCCAGTGGTCCAGGGACCGCTGCTTGTCCCGCTCCTCCTTTTGCAGCGCGTCGGCCCGGATGTAGAGGGGAAGGCAGAGCAGGCTCACCGCCGCGCTTATGCAGATGATTGACAGCCCCGCATTGTTCGTAAGCCGCATGGACAGGGTGAATACCAGATCCAACAGCAGCCGTATTGGATAGATTATGAGCGTATACAGGAAAGAAACCACAAGCCAGCCTTCTTCTTGCGCTGCCTACTTCTTGCGGGACATGAAGTAGAGGGAGGCAAGCACGAACAGGAACACGTAGGTGAACACTGCCGTAGGAATCGCGGCTGCCTTGAAAGTTCCGACCAGTACGTAGTTCATCACCTTGTACAGGTAGAAGGCCATCTCGGAGACGAAGAACATTATGACCCCAAAGATGATTATGGCGAGCAGCCATGACGTCCGGAACAGAATCTTGGCGTTTTCAATCCTGTAGTTCCAGCCCCATGAGGCGGCGATGATGAAGAGGATGAGGACGAAAAGCGGGTACAGGATGCGGGTCAGCAGGGTCTGGTAGAAGCTTTCCTTTGCGTATCCGTATTCCTGGGCATTCTTGATGAAGTTCATGAGGGAGAATATCGTCATCGTCTCCGCTCCCGCCGAAGCCCTGTCTATGGAAGCGAAATCGTTGTACTCCATCGGAAGCCGCATGGTGTAGGTGTTGGGCTGCAGCATGTAGGGGGAGCTGCCCCTGGGACCTGCACCACCGATTTCGTTCATGCCGGTCTCAGCCATGATTTCCTTGGGAAGGCCGGTCTCCTTCGTCTTGTAGATGGGAACGCTCGCCTTGCCCTGCGTGTCCCGGTCCACCGCCATCATCATCAGGAAGGGAATCTCCTTCCAGCCCTTTTCTATCCCTATGTTGACCTTTTCATCGTCGTCGATGTTTTCGGTTCCCATGCTGATTGCCTTTGCCATGGGGACGTAGACGGAACAGAGGAAGCGGCCCGAGGAGGAATACTGCGCGATCGTCAGGTCCTTCATGTAGCGGACCGTCTTGCCCACCGTCGGGGAATCCATGACCGACTTTGCATAGAAGACGTCCTTGGAACCGTCCGGATTCTTGAGGGAAAAGCATACGTCGCTTCCCGTGGCCAGCTCCTTGATGTTGTCGGTTTCGTCGATGAAGAAATACTGGTTTTCCATGCCCTCCTTTGCGCGGGCAAGGTAGAACTCCACGTCCGGGTCGATCTTGTGCTTTGCCGCAAGCTCCTTGTGGAGGGAATAGAGTATGTAGTAGGCGGTGAGGTAGTCCGGCTCGCTCTTTGCGTAGGCCTGGTAGCCCTTCCACTTCAGCCGGTGGATCCTGTACTGCTCGGCGTCTTCGAATTCCGGCGGATTCTTCAGCTCGTTCCAAGCCGTGGCGGAAAGGAAGTTCGCATCCTCCAGGTTCGTGTTCACGCCCTTGCAGGCATCCACCGCGAGCGAGGCCCAGTAGTGGGAGTTGAACCATTTCTTTTCGGATGCCGCCTGCCGGGACATGTTCATGAGTTGGGCGATTGTATAGCTGTGGTCTTCCGTATACAGCTTCTGCGTTTCTTCTATCGCCGTGGGGAAGGATCCCGAGCTGACCTGCTGGCTTTCCCACTTTTCAAGCTCGTCGCCGGCTTTCTTGAAGGCCGCGGCAACCTTGCTGTCGTTGGGAGCGATCGTAATCGCCCTCTTGGCGTACATGTAGGCAATCTCGTAGGAGCCGCCGGCCAGGAAATGCTCGGTGTTTTCCAAATCGTTCTTAAGCTCCAGGGGGGCGTTCTCAAGGGAGGCGATCTTGCCCCGTACGATCGGGCGGAAAATCTCTTCGTTGAACGACAGGATGGCTACGAAAATCAGGGAAGAGAACATGACCGTCCGGTAGCGGTCTATCATCGCCGACGAAAAGCGGCTTTTCGAATTGTTCGTGTTCGCCTTCCACAGGACGGCGCAGGCCACGGCAAAGCCGCTCAGAAAAATCGTGGGCAGCAGCATGAGGAACCAGCTGAGCCCCCGCATGACGCGGTAGTTCGTGATGGAACTTGCGATGAGCGGGGGAATGGTCCGGTATATAAAGGTCTCCGCCATACAGCAGATGAATATCAGCAGCGTGTATATGCCCAAGATTGTGAAGACTTTCTTCATTTCAAATACCTCATGTTAGTAGGCCGTATCAGTGCCAAAAGAGCTGGTGCTCCCTTCCGCATACCTACGGTTCTTGAACTCGAAGGCGAAGAACGCCGCCGTCAGGATGATGAATACGACTATATTTGCCAGCATGACGCAGGGATTGCTGATCCTGGCCAGGGACTTCAATGGAGGAATCTTTGTCAGGACTTCGTTGATGGAATTTTCCACGGCAACAAATCCGGTGTTTGTATAGCCGGCTATGTTGAACGCCATCATGCCGAAGGTGACGAATATAATCGATATGACGCTGACCAGCCTCCAGGGAGAAAAGCGGCGCAGGGCCACGACGGCCAGCAGCGGCAGGGCCAGCGTGGAGAAGCACAGCCAGTAGCCGAGCCCGCCCTTGGCGCAGGTGTTGAGTATCACGAAGAAGTCCTGCACGTAGCAGACGATTATGGACAGCGAGGCGGGCATCTCGATGGTGTTCTGGATGAGCGAGTCCGTGAATGTCGTCCGCTTCTGGGACAGCTGGACGTTGCTGAAGGTATAGACGTTGTCGGACGTCTTGTCGGTGGCTATGCACAGCCCGTTCGCGAGGGAATTGTCCTCGTTTATGTTACTATAATAGAAGATTTTGTCTCTGCTGCTCCGGAAGTAGCCGGATGACGGCTTATCGCTCACGTTCTGTCCGCTGTAGCGGCTGCCTTCGAACGAGGCCTCCTTGACGGTGGCCGGCAGCACGAATATCCATGAGGCGATGTAGATGAGCGCATAGAACGCGATGGGCAGTATGGTTGACTCTGGATGCCGTATCATCCAGAGCGTCATAAACATAGCCTGCAGCACCAGGACGAGGGGAAGGAACAGCAGCACTCCGTCCAGGAACAGCTTAATGTCGAACGTGAGCTGCTGTCCGGCGACCATATTTATGCAGAGCGTGTAAATCATGTAGATTGCCGCCAGTGCAATGCACATGATTACGCTGATGCAGATGTAGAATCCCATAAGTTTGAGCGATGTCAATAGGCTTTTCTTTATGTTCATTTTCTTCCCTAGAATACCATTTACAGGCGTAAAACTCAAGAGAGGCGTTCAAGAAGTCCTCGCATCTTCATCGCACCGGACCCTTTTGTAACAAGCTTACGGACCTTTGTTCTTTTGCCTCACAAGTTTTCCACAGCTTTTGCAATGTCCTGTTGGGGATGGCCTGTTGAAAAAAAATAATTTCATATATTATGCGGAATTATGCAAATATATGAAAAGAAAATGGTATAACTCCTTGCTTTGTAAGCACTTGTAGTTTAATATCCAGCAAACGAATTGTGGAATATTGTTTAAGTTTCGCTAAAAAATCCGAAAAAGCTTTGTTTTTACAAGGCTTGGGCACGGCCCGTTGGACTTTTCCACACCTTATGAACAGTTATTCACAGGTTATGCACATGCATTGCGTAACCTGTTGCCTGGGCAGGGGTACGGACGTCAGCCCATCATCACCGCCCCGCTGTCGGTTATGGCTATGATGGACTTGCAGCCGGGACAGCGGAAGCGGCCCGACTTCGTCGCCTTGAGCTTGTGGGAGCATACGGGGCAGTTTACGACCTTGGGGAAAACTGCATTGACGTCGGGTTTCCCGGAGAAATATGCCACGGCCTTTTCCACCGTCTCCTCAAAGATGAAGTAGTCGGAAAAGCCCAGAAGCTGGAAGACTTCCTTTACTTTCGCCTGCAGCTGGCTGAGGACCATTTCGCCCCCCTTGCCCTTCACCTCGTCGTGCAGGCTGGTGAACGCGCTTATGCCGGTGGAGGAGACGTATTTTACCGTGTTGCAGTTGAACACCAGCTTGAGGTAGCCGGCGTTCAGAATCTTGTCCATCTGTTTGGTGAAGAAGGCCGTGTTGTAGGTGTCCACGTAGCCGCAGAGGTTTACGATGATGCAGCCTGGGATGCTTTCCACGGCCTCTAGGTTTATGAGCAGGCTGTCGTCCTTTTCGTCCATGAAGCCAGGAACTATGCTGTTGTTTATCATATTTTTATCTGCTACTCCTTTCCAAGAAACAATTTACCAAATTATAATCCTTATTTTAGCACACATTCCTGTTTTTGTGTAGGGAAAAAAGACATTTTGCGTAAAAAAGGCTCTCCTGCGCGGGAACCGATGCCGGCGGACAGTGCCGGGCACTGCTGTGGAAAAAAAAATGGAATATTGCAACAGAAAATTTACAATATTGCAACAGAAAATTTACAATATTGCAACAGAAAATTTACAATATTGCAACGAGAAATTTACAATATTGCAACGAGAAATTTACAATATTGTAACGGAAAAATTACAATATTGTAACGGAAAATTTACAATATTGTAACGGAAAATTTACAATATTGTAACGAAAAGTTTTCTGGCCGGTGTGCCTTCCGTCACGATCTTTTTCGCTTCCTACTGAAATTTTCTGATATACAAATTCGGGAAGCGGGTGTATACTGTATGGTATAGCGTTCATGCTATAGCTGTTTATAAGGAGTAGTACAGAGTATTATGGCGAATTTGGAGAACATCCCTGACGTAAAGCTGGGAATCATCGCGGTCAGCCGCGACTGCTTCATCATTTCACTGTCCGAGAAGCGCAGGGCGGCAATCGTCAAGGCGTTCGGCAACAAAGGCAGCCTCTATGAGGCCAAGACCACCGTCGAAAACGAGAAGGACATGCTCAAGGCTGTTGAGGAAGTCAAGAAGGCGGGCTGCAACGCCCTGGTCGTCTTCCTCGGCAACTTCGGCCCGGAGACCCCCGAGACCGAGATAGCCCAGTACTTCGACGGCCCCTGCATGTTCGTCGCCGCCGCCGAGGAGAGCGGAAAGGACATGATCAATGGACGTGGCGATGCCTACTGCGGCATGCTCAACTGCTCCTACAACCTGAACCTGCGCCACCTGAAGGGCATCATCCCCGAGTATCCGGTCGGAACCGCCGACGACATCGCCAAGATGATCGAGGAGTTCATCCCGGTCGCCCGCGCGGTCATCGGCCTCAAGAGCCTCAAGGTCATCACCTTCGGACCCCGCCCCCAGGACTTCTTTGCCTGCAACGCTCCGATACGCGGCCTCTACGACATCGGTGTGGAGATCGAGGAGAACTCCGAGCTGGACCTGCTCATCGCCTACCGCGAGCACAAGGACGACAAGCGCATCCAGTCCGTCGTGGACGACATGGCCAAGGAGCTGGGCATGGAGGGCAACAACTACCCCGACATGCTGCCCCGCATGGCGCAGTTCGAGCTTACCCTGCTTGACTGGGCGGAAGCCCACAAGGGCAGCAGGAAGTACGTCGTCTTCGCCGACAAGTGCTGGCCCGCATTTCCCAAGGAATTCGGCTTCGAGCCCTGCTACGTCAACAGCCGCCTCGCTTCCCGCGGCATCCCGGTCGCCTGTGAGGTCGATATCTACGGAGCCCTGTCCGAGTACATCGGAACCTGTGTCTCCGGCGAATCCGTCACCCTGCTGGACATCAACAACTCCTTCCCCCAGGACATCTACGATTCCGACATCAAGGGCAAGTTCTCCTACGACTACAAGCTCAACGACACCTTCATGGGCTTCCACTGCGGGAACACCCCCTTCTGCCGCCTCGCCAAGAACAGCAAGCCCGGCGTCAAGTACCAGCTCATCCAGCACCGCCTGCTCGAGCCCAAGGACTCCGAGCCGGACTTCACCCGCGGAACGCTCGAGGGCGACATTGCGGCGAGCAAGATTACCTTCTTCCGCCTGCAGGCCCGTCCCGACGGAACCCTCCAGTCCTACATCGCGCAGGGTGAGATTCTTCCTGTCGCGACCCGCTCGTTCGGTGGAATCGGCGTGTTTGCCATCCCGGAGATGGGACGCTTCTACCGCCACGTGCTGATCAGCAAGCAGTACCCGCACCACGGCGCGGTCGCCTTCAGCCACGTCGGCAAGGCCCTGTACACCCTGTTCCAGTACCTGGGAGTCGGCGACATCGCCTACAACCAGCCCGCCGGGGTCCTGTACAAGGACGAGAATCCTTTCGCGTAATCGCGTGAGCGGTCACTGAACAAAACAGCCCCTGTCTGCCAGATGACGGACAGGGGCTGTTCTATTGTGGTTGTTGTGGGGACTTCCCCAGAAAGTTACTTCCCGTTCTTGATGGTCAGGATGCCGCCGATAATCAGGGCGTTCTTGGCCAGCACGAGCAGCCAGTGGAGGGCCGTGATGGAGCTGAGCTCGCCGATCAGGGAAATCAGGGTTACGGCGGTGACGACAATCCACACGATGAGCGTGATGTATTTGATCAGATCGTCCGCCTTGCCGAAGTCAAGGCCGAGCGCCTTGAGGAAGAAGACGACACCGCATGCGATGAGCAGGACACCGATGACGTACTCGATGGCGCTTGCCCCGCCCTTGAAGAAGGACGTGACTCCCTGAATCTCCGAGCTGGAAATAGAGCCTCCGATTCCGAAGAGGCACAGTCCGGTAATGATCAGGTAAATCGCCAGAGCGAGCTGGATGATGAGGACCCCGATCGTCCTCTGCTGTTTCTTTACCATATAAAACTCCTTTACTGAACTCCGGCACGGCGGCAAAAGGCCGTTTGGCCGGAAAAATATACATTCCTATTATAGCACGGATTTTCCTGTTGGCAAGGGAACTTTCTGCCATCGTATTTTGGGCCGCCATGGGTACGGGAATCGTGGGTATGGACGACCGCCATGGATACGGCGGCCGTCATGGGGAGGGCGGTTTTTCTGCTGCTAGAACATCGTGAAGTTGCCAAAGAAGCCCGAGGCGGAAGCCTCCTCCCCGGCGGCCTTCAGGTGGTCCACGCTGCCCAGCTGCTGTATGCGGAAGACGACCTCGCCCCCTATCCTTTCTTCCGCACCGAGCACGGTGACGGAGGTCGGGGCGACGAAGAATCCCTGCCAGAGCTGGAGGGGACTGCAGCCGACCAGATGGGAGATGATGGTGAACATCGACCCCAGATGGCAGACAAAGACCAGGTTCCGCCCGTCGAAGTCCTTCTGCGAAGGGTTCAGGTGGTCCCTGTCGCCCATGTCGTCGTAGGCCGTGTGGGGCAGGCAGTTGTAAATTGGCGTGTCCGCATCCAGGCGGGTGTAGTCGTACTGGGCCAAAAGCGCGTCGAACGAGGAACAGACTTCCCGGTAGCGTTTGCCGATTTTCTCTTTCTTTGCCCAGACGAGGTTTTCCCAGGCGTGGCGGTCGAATGCCTTCTTCTGCCCGTAGTATTCCCGTGGAAGCCAGTCCCAGCTGAGTCCCAGCTTTCCGGTCGCGGGGTGCTTCACCCGCTGGTCAAACTCGTGCAGCCAGTCCATCGTCTGCGCTTCGCGCCCCATCTTGAGCAGGGCGGGCTTGAGCGTCTCCTGCGCCCGCCCGTAGGGGGACACGTAGAAGTCCGTCACGTTCCATCCTGCAATGCGGTCCGCAAGGAGCACGGCTTCCCGCTTGCCTTTTTCCGTCAGGCTGTCGTTCTTGTAGTCCGGGTCCCCGTGCCGGATGAATATCAGGTGCATCGCTTTACCTCCACGAGTGTTTTTCCTTTGCTTGCGTTGTGGACTTCTGCCCGGAAGCCTTCGCTTTCGTCCGCCTGAATCTGCCCGCTGACCTCCACGGCCGACCCATAGTTTTCCTGCAGGCCGCTTATGTGGTAGCGGGAGAAGAGGTGCTTTATCTGCTTGTAGGCGGCGTAGTCCGTACTGAAGGAGAAGCTGTCTTTTTCCACGTATTCTTCTGCTTTTGCCAGGGCGAGCACTTGCTTGGCAGCGTCCTGATAGGCCTTGACCAGTCCGCCGGTGCCGAGGAGTGTTCCGCCGAAGTAACGCGTCACCGTCAGGATGACGTTCGTGATGCCGCTGCCCTTGAGTACCTCAAAGACCGGTCTGCCCGCAGTCCCGGACGGCTCGCCGTCGTCGCTCAGCCCGCTGTGCTCGGCCTTTGTCCCCGCGAAGAAGGCGTGGACGACGTGCCGCGCGTCGGCATACTTTTCCTTTTGCTCGGCAAGCTTGGCCCGTGCCTCTTCGGCTGTATGGATGGGAAAGGCTTCCGCGATGAAGCGGGAGTTCTTCACTTTTGTCTCGGCAGTGCAGTATTCCAAGAGGACTTTCATGGGGCAGTGTCTCCCGTCGTGCCCGTCTCCTCGAGGGCGGCTTCCGGGGCGTCGTTCGGGGTCTCCGGGGAACTGGACGGGCATTCCAGGGCGTCGGACGGGGACTCCGGGCCGGCAGAAATGACGCCTGTGCTGCTGGAGACGGCCTCCGTGCTGCCATGCGGGCGCAGGATGCCCGTTTCGCCAAAAAAGTAAATGCAGATGGCCATGTAGCCCCGGGTCAGGGCCCGGTATTCGGCGAGCACCCCTATGAAGCTTGCAATCGTCGTGATCAGGTGGAATGATGTTCCTGCCCCCTCGCCCCGCGGCAGGACGAAAAGCAAAAGCTGGATTATGACGGCTGTCGCAAGGTCCCTGCCTCCCGCGTATATGACGAATCCGATGAAGTGCGGGACCTGCCGGATGAGCAGTTTCCAGCTGACGGTGAAGGACTCCTTTACTCCTGCGTCGGCTTTGCTGATGAGGATCAGGTAGCTGAAGGTGAAGGGGAGGGTGAGCAGGGCTGCGAGGATGACAAATGCCAGCGTTGCGGCGAGCATGACGGCGTTTTCGCCCAGCGTTTCCGCCAGGATCCGTGCGCTCCCTGTGGGCAGGGCCAGGATGATGCCCAGGAGCACTATGGCCGCCAGGTTTATCGCCGTGAAAAGCAGCGCGGCCTTTATGACTCCCTTCCGTCTGCCTGTAAAACCGGAGAAGATGTCCTTGATGGATGTCGCCTTGTTTCTCACGAGGGACGCCAGGATTGTATACAGGCCGTAGCTAATGATTTCCCCTGCCAGGAAGGCGGCCAGCATGACAAGGATTGCGAAGAGGGCCGTGCCTGGCGAGGCTGCCGTTTTGCCGTTCAAGGAGGATGCCGCCAGGGAAATCCCCATCATGCAGATGAATACCCTCAGTATGCTGTGCAGGAATACGGCGAACATGGCCTGCGGCATCCTGCCCCTGATGCACTGGTTCAGGATGACGTGCATGTACTTGTACGAGGGCTTTCGGAGCGTGCCTGCCATTTAGCTGAACAGTTCCTTCTGTCCGGGAGCCGTGTCGGCCCCGGCCGGCTCCACAGTGATGGATGCGGTCTCGTGGGCGGACAGCCTGAGCCCGCCGGCCTTGAGCCCGCGCTCCTCCCAGTCGCCTGCGCTGAAGTCCTCGCTCGTGACCTTGACGCGGGGCTTCTTCTCGTAGTTCAGCGTGAACTTGAATGACTCGCGCGTGTCTATGTGCAGGATTTCGGTTCCGTCCGGTGCGAGCATGTAGTCGCGGTTCATTATCCAGCCCGCAATCCGGCATCGCTTGATGTAGGGGTACTTCGTCTTGCTGTCCCGGTAGATGACCGTGAACAGAACCTTGTTGATAAGCTCCTTCTCCGCGTAGTTGCAGTACCACATGCCCGCGTCCACGAAGAGGCGGTCAGGCACGTCGCACACGGTATAGATGCCGCTCTTCCGGATGAAGAGGATGCGGTCGTAGGGCGTGACGCGGAGGATTTCCGTGCCGCCGGACACCGACGTGCCCAGGTAGCCCTTCTCATCGTAGCGGAGCGGCGTCTCGCGCTTGACGATTTTCTTTACCTCGACCGCCGTGAATTTGGCAATCTGCGTGTGGCGCTCAAGCTCCTCCCCACTGAACTTACCGAGCATCCCGTCCAGGTACTCGATGGCGCAATCGGTCAGGTGCTTGAGCCTGCGGTTTATCTCTTTTATGCGGGCGTTTATCGCCTTGACCTGATCCTTGTTCTTGTTGATGTCGAAGAGCGAGATGCGGCGGATCGGGATTTTCAAAAGCTTCTCCACGTCCTCGTCGTTGACCTCGCGGATAAGCTCCTCCTTGAAGGGCTTGAAGCCGTCCTTGACCGCCTTGTCCACGGCCTCGGCGGTTTTCATCTGCTCGATCTTCTTGTAAATCCGTTCTTCGACGAAAATCCGCTCCAGCGTGCGGGCATGCAGTTCTTCGGTCAGCTGGCCCCGCTCCCACTCAAGCTCGTCCTTGATGATGCCGGTCAGCTTCTTGGCGTAGTAGTGGATGATTTCGGTCGCGCTCATCACCACCGGCATGTTGTCCTTGATGACGAGCATCTGGCAGCTTATGGACTTCTCGCAGTCCGTGTAGGCGTAGAGGGCCTTTTCCACATCCTTGGCGTAGACCCCGCGCGGCAGCTTTATCTCTATCTGGCAGTGGTCGGTCGTAAAGTCGTCTATGGAGCTTATCTTTATCTTGCCCGCCTTGTAGGCGCTTTCTATCGAATTGAGGAGGCTTTCCGAGGTGGAATCCACCGGTAGCTCGGTGATGACGATTTTCTTCTCATCGCTCATGTCGAACTTGGCGCGGGTTATCAGCTTGCCGTTGCCGTCGCCATAGTTCGTCACGTCGATGAGGCCACCCGTCGGCAGGTCGGGGTAGAGTTCGAACTTCTCGCCCCGGAGCGCCTTCTTCTCGGCTTCCAGCACTTCGCGGATATTATATGGAAGGATCTTGGTGGACATGCCGACCGCGATGCCTTCCGCCCCGATAATCAGGGCGACCGGAATCTTTGCCCGGTAGACTTCCGGCTCCGTCGTCCTGCCGTCGTAGTTGGGAACGTAGTGGGTTACGTGGGGATTGGTCACCAGGAATTCTTTGGCGAGCGGGTGGACACGGCACTCGATGTACCTGGGAGCGGAAGCCCCGTCACCGGTGAACATGTTGCCGAAGTTGCCCTGCTTCTCGATGAAGATGCCCTTGTTGGCGAGCACGACGAGCGCGCCGCCGATGGATGCGTCGCCGTGCGGATGGTAGCGCATGACGCGGCCCACGACGTTGGCGACCTTTTGGAAGCGGCCGTCGTCCATCTCGAAGAGCGTGTGCATGATTCTCCGCTGGACGGGCTTGAGGCCGTCCTCCAAATCGGGTATGGCGCGGTCGCGTATGACGTAGCTTGCGTATTCTATGAAGTTTTTGTCGAAAAGGTTCTTTACAAAGGCCATCTTATGCTTCTATTCCCTAGAGCTTTCATCCTATCATAAAACACGGACTTTGTCTTTAGGGGCGGAACCCTGCGCATAGCGTACATTTTTGGCGATTCGTAGTTTGCGCATAGCGTATATTTTTGACATTTGCTACCTTGCGCATAGCGTACATTTCTGGCGATTCGTAGTTTGCGCGTAGCGTACATTTTTGACATTTGCTACCTTGCGCATAGTGTACATTTTGGAAGATTCGTAGTTTGCGCGTAGCGTACATTTTTGACATTTGTTACCTTGCGCATAGCGTACATTTCGTGCTATAATTACCTTGCGCATAGCGACATAATCGAGGCGAAGATGAGCATCCGCAGAAGGATATATGACCGAATAACAGACTGGAAAACTCAGACCGCAGGCTCCAAGGCCCTGCTCATCGAGGGGGCAAGGCGCATCGGCAAATCCACCGTGGCGGAAGAAGTAGGGAAGAACGAGTACAAGTCCTACATACTGATTGACTTCAACAAGGCCGGCAAGGCGGTGAAAGACGCCTTTGACGACATGAACAATCTGGACCTGTTCTTTCAGACCCTGATGCTGGAGTACGGTACGAGGCTGTATCCGAGGGAATCCCTCATCATCTTTGACGAGATACAGAAGTTCCCCAAGGCACGGGAAGCCATAAAGTACCTGGTCGCTGACGGCCGTTATGACTACATAGAGACGGGCTCGCTCATCTCTATCCGGGAGAACGTGGAGGACATCACCCTGCCTTCCGAGGAGCGCAAGATACGGATGTACCCGGTGGACTTCGGGGAATTCATGGAGTACATGGGGGAAGGGCTTCTCATGGAGCACATCGCGGACTGCTGGGACAGGAAGGTTCCCCTCGATCAGGCCATGCACGGCAGGGCGATGCGGCTGTTCAAGGAGTACCTGCTTGTCGGCGGGATGCCGCAGGCTCTGGTGGCGTACGTTTCCGGCGGGCGGGACTTCGCGGCTGCGGACATGGAGAAGCGGGACATACTGGACCTGTACCGGGACGACATAAAGAAGGCCGCCAAACGCTACAAGTCCAAGGTCTCTGCGATTTTCGAGAACGTCCCGTCATACCTTTCCTCGCACGAGAAGCGGATAACGCTCAGCGAGATTGACGGGAACGGCAGGTTCGACCGGTACGACGATCCCTTCTTCTGGCTGGACGACTCCATGATATGCAACCTCTGCTACCGCTGCAATGATCCCAACGAGGGCCTGTCCCTGAACAAGAACGAGTCCTACGTCAAATGCTACATGGGGGACACGGGCCTGCTCGTCAGCCTGGCGTTCAGCGAGAACGAGCTGACGGACAGCCAGCTCTACAAGCAGATCATGGACGGCAAGCTTGCGCTGAACAGCGGGATGCTCTACGAGAACGCCATCTCGCAGATGCTGGCGGCCAAGGGGCGCAAGCTGTACTTCTACACCCGCTACAGCGAGGAGAAGCACCGGAACGACATAGAGATAGACTTCCTCCTGTCCAATGAGAGCAAGACCAATTACAAAATAAGCCCCATAGAGGTGAAGTCCTCCAAGAACTACACGACGACTTCTTTGGGGCGCTTCCATGAGCTCTTCGGCAAACGGATAGAGAGCGAGCTTATCGTCCATCCCAAGAATCTGTCCGTGGACGGCAGCATCGTCAGGATCCCCCCCTACATGCTGTGGGCGGCGGTGTGAGGGGGCTGTTGCGAGGCAACTGGTGAGTGCCCCGTAAGCGGCAGCAATCCTTACTTTTTCCAGTAGGAGGGGAAGAAGTAGATGACCATCGTGTAGAACTCCAGGCGGCCGGCCAGCATGGCCAGGCAGAAGGCCCACTTGGCCAGGGCCGGAAGGGACGCGCAGCTGTAGGACGGGCCCAGCAGGCCGAATGCAGGTCCCACGTTGCCCACCATGCTTAGGCTTCCCGTCAAGGATGTGAAGATGTCCAGTCCTGCCAGGCAGGCGGCGAATGCAACCAGCAGGATCAGCACGATATAGAGGAAGAAGAAGGCTGCGACGTTGTACACTATGTCCTTCCGGCCGGGCATGTCGTTTATCCGTATGGTGAATATGCCGTGCGGATGCAGCATCCGCTGGATTTCGTTGTGCAGCTGTTTGGCAAGGACCGTCCACCTGATGACCTTGAAGCCTCCGCCTGTGGAACCGGCACAGCCGCCGATGAGGAAAAGGATGAATATGACCATTTGGCTGGCTGGTTTGAACATGGTGTAGTCCCAGGTTCCGTAGCCCGTCGTTGTGATTATGGATATGACCTGGAAGAAGGAATAGCGGAAGGATTTCCAGAAGCTGCCGAATGCCTCTGTTTCCACCAGGGTCACCAAAAGTCCTGCCGCTAAGACGACTGTGACGTAAACTTTCAGCTCCGTGTCTTTCCGTATTTCAGACAGCTTGCCCGTGAACAGGTAGAAGAAGAGCGTGAAGTTTATGCCGGACAGGAACATGAATGCCGAACAGATTGCGTCTATGGCTGGGGACTCGTAGGCGGCTATGCTGGCTGCCTTCATGGAAAAGCCGCCCGTCCCCATCGAAGAGAAGGCGTGTGCCAAGGAATCCACCAGGTCCATTCCGGCCAGCTTGAGCAGCAGGACGTGCAGGACGGTCATGCCCAAGTAGATGAACCAGAGGACTTTTGCCGTCGTCGTAATCTTTGGTGTGAATTTCCCCTTGTCCGGGCCCGTCGTCTCGGCCTTTATGAGCTGGAAGCCTCCTACGCCCAGGATGGGCAGCAGTGCCACCGTGAGGGCGACTATTCCCATGCCGCCCAGCCAGTGGGTCTGGCATCTCCACAGGTTTATGCTCCGGGGAAGGGCCTCTATGTCCTCTATGTTCGTGGCTCCCGTGGTCGTGAAACCGGAAATGCTCTCAAAAACCGCGCTCGTCACGTCAGGGACCGAGCCGGAGAAATAGAGGGGAACGGCTCCCAGCAGGCTGGAACAGGTCCAGGCCAGCATGACCACGGAAAAGGAGGCCCGGATGCTGAGGTGCTGCCCCTTTCGTCTGGTCAGGATGAGGACGACGGAGGCAAAGGCCAAGCTTGCCAGCATGGGGATGAGGAAGGCGGGAACGACCGTCCATTCGGCGCAGGAGAGCGCCACAAGAATGGGTATGATGAAGGTCAGGCCTACTATTGCCAAGACAACGGATATTATTTTCAAGACGCTGGCAAACATTGCCGCCAGTATAACAAAAAAAAGGATTCATTTAAAGGCTGGAACGGGGAAAACCGATAGACAGAAAAGGGGTGGAAGTGGGTTCGTTGCCCGATAGAGTTTCCCCTTGTGTATTGCTATTTCCCGTGCTATACTTTGGAAGGCACGATATATAAAAAGTTGGGTTGAGAGGAGAGGATATCCGGCTATGCTTTTGGCAGATGAGGAAAAACGTAGGCTTCTTTATCATGCGGCTGTAGAAGAGTCGCACCTTGCGGTATGGGAATATGACCTGAAGAAAAAGACTATACAGCCTGTAAAAGACAGCCATACCGAAGACTATTACAAGGACCTTGACCTTCCCCCCGTCATAGAGGATGCCCCCCATTCCTTCGAAGCCTATCTTGAGAATGAAAGCATTCCCAGCCATACCGCCATGTTCAAGGCCATAGACTCTGGTGAAGACCGGGCCGAATGTACCGTCCGCTTCAAGGTTGACGGCCCTCTGAAGGGCCGCTACGAGCATATCCGCATGATGGCCATTCACGACAACAATGGTGAAACAGTCTGCGCGATAGGAATGTCCCTGAACGTGACAAATCTCGTCAATGAACGGCACCGCTTTGACGACATGAAGAGCCTGTTTGAATCTACTCTGCGGAATTCCCTCTCTTCCGCCAGGCTGGATCTTACGAGCGACAAATTCATCCGGATCCGGAGCATCTTCCCTTCCGTGGAAGAGCGGCAGAAGTCTGACAAGGCGAGCGAGTTCCTGCTGAAGGTTTCCGAAGACATCGTGGACAAGGAGATAAAGGACAGGTTCCTCAGGCTGTTCACCGTCGATGCCCTTTTGAACCGTTTCAAGGAAGGGGACAAGCAGATTTCCATAGACTACCCGGTGAAGGGGTTTGAAGGCGACTACAAGTGGATGCATTCTTCCATCTTCATGGGGCAGAACCCGGAGACGGGGCATGTGGAAGCCGTGACCTGGGCGGAAGACATAACCAGCACGATGAACATCCATCTTATCCTGAACCGCTTGGTGGAAACCACGATCTGTCGGATCGGCATCATAAACACGAACACGAAGAAGATCGTCTTCTTGAGCAATTCCGTTGAAGACATAATCCTTCCGATTGGACGGGGCCTGCCGTATGACGAAATCATAAAGTCCAGGGTCAAGGACTATGTGGTCAAGGACGACAGGGTCTTCTTTGAAACGAGGGTTGCCTTGGACCGCGTCCTGGACGCGCTGGAAAAGGATGATGACTATAAGATCCCTTATTCGGCCATGGTCAACGGGGAGCAGCGGAGGCTGCAGGTCCATTTCCTGTATTTGAACCGGGACTTTGGACAGATTATGGTCGTGACGTCCGACATCACTGAAAGCTATGCCCAGGAGCGCAAGCGCATCCAGGCCATGGAGGACGCCCTTTTGGAGGCGGAGCAGGCCAACATAGCCCGCCTGGACTTCATAGCCCGCATAAGCCACGACATCCGTACCCCAATGGGAATAATCAGCAACATGTCGGACTTTGCCCTTCGCGACATAGACGACAAGGAAAAGCTGAAGGACGACTTGAAGAAGATAAAGTCGGCCAATACCTTCCTGCTCAGCCTTATAAACGATGTTTTGGATGTTTCCAACTTTGAGAACGAGCGGGTGAAGCTCCAGGCCGAACCGTACTACATAATCGACTTCATAAATGAGATAAAGAGCGTCTTTGAAACCGTCTGCGAGCAGCAGGGAATAAGCTTTACGGTCGTCCACAACGGCCCTGCGGCGGCAATCCTGTGCGACAAGATCCGGTTTAGGCAGATTGCGCTGAACCTCCTGAACAATGCGGTCAACTTCACGCGGAGGGGGGGCAAGATAACCTTCGTCCTGTCGGTGGAGCTGCTGGAAGGAAACAAGGCCCGACTGGAGATGAGCGTGGCGGACACGGGAATAGGGATGAGCGAGCAGTTCTCCAAGACAATGTTCCGTCCTTTCTCGCAGGAAGTGGACAATCCCTACCGGGCCAAGAATGCCGCCGGAGCTGGGTTGGGCCTGTACATCGTGAAGAACATCGTGAACCTCATGGATGGGACTATCGACGTAAAGACCAAACTTGGGGAAGGAACCCAGATAAAGCTTTCCGTTGAGGTCCCCCTCATAAGCACGGAGGTAGAGGAAAAGAAGGAGGAGAAGCCCCTTCCCCCCGTCGATCAGGATGGGAACAAGCTTTCAGGGACGGTCCTTCTGGTTGATGACAACGAGATAAACCGTGAGATAGCCATCCGCATATTGAATTCGCTGGAGCTGGAGGCCGATGAGGCGGAAAACGGCGAGATTGCGGTGAAAAAGATGGAGAAGGGCGGGGCAGGAGCCTACATTGCCGTCCTTATGGACATACAGATGCCCGTGATGAACGGCTACGAGGCCACCAGCGCGATCCGCCGTCTTGCTGGCGACGGTTATGAGACTATCCCCATCATAGCCTTGACGGCGAACGCGTTCAAGGATGCTGCCGACAAGGCGAAGGACTGCGGGATGAACGACATAATCACCAAGCCCCTTCAGGCGGAAGTTCTGAAGAAGATCCTGCACCGCTTTGTGGGGCGAGGCATCCGGGGCTGGATGCACGAGGTTCCTCTGGACTAGCCCGGATTACGGCATGCGGTCTCTGGACCGTCGCCGCGTCTTGTTGCTGACAGTACGTTCAGGCAGGCTTCGGTAAGCCTGCCTGTTTTTTTACTTTCTGTCTGTGTTTCCTTTCTGCTTTTGGTTGCGCCCGTAGAGGAGGGAGAGCTGGCGGAGCATTGCGCTGCCCTTGTCGTCAAGCAGCTTGTCGTCCATCCGCCATGTCCAATTCGTGCCGGTCGTGGAGGGCATGTTCATCCTCGCCGACGTGCCGATCGCGTATACGTCCTGCAGGGGGATGACGCAGCTTGCCGCGGTGCTGGCAAAGCCCGCCCGGATGAGGGCAGCGGTCATCGTCTTGACGCTCGCCGTGGGGGGCAGACCCAGGTAGCTCCTGACGTTGTTCCGGCAGGTCTCCGTGCAGCTGGTCAGGAAGCCCGCCGTCGTGTCGTTGTCGTGGGTTCCCGTGTAGACAATCTGGTCGCTCGTGTCATAGTTGTGGGGCAGGTCCTTTATGGACGCGCTGTCCTCCGTCCACTCGTTGTCGTTGAAGGCGAACTGGAGGATTTTCATGCCGGGGAAGCCGCAGTCCGTGCGGATTTTCTCCACCTCGTCCGTTATGACTCCCAGGTTCTCCGCGATGATCGGCAGGTCGCCGAGCTTTTCCTTTATCGTGTCGAACAAATCCTTGCCCGGCCCCTTGATCCACTCGCCCTTTATCGCGTTGGGAGAGCCGTAGGGAATCTTCCAGTAGGCCTCGAAGCCGCGGAAGTGGTCAATCCGCACGATGTCCACCAGGCGGAGCATGTTCTGTATGCGGGCGACCCACCATGCGTAGCCGTCCTTCTTCATCTCGTCCCAGTCGTAGAGGGGGTTGCCCCAGAGCTGGCCGGTCTCGCTGAAGTAGTCCGGCGGAACGCCCGCGCAGCAGGTCTGGAGCAGGGTCTCGTCGTCGAACTGGAAGAGCTGCCTGTTGGCCCACACGTCGGCGGAGTCGGCGGCGACGAAAATCGGGATGTCGCCGACAATCTTGATTTCGTTCTTGTTCGCGTATTGCCTGAGCGCGTCCCACTGCTCGGCGAAGAAGAACTGCACGGCCTTTATCTGCTCCAGGTCGTCGCGGTGCTCGGCATCCCACCTGGCGACGGCGGCATCGTCGTGGCGGGCGAGGTCCTTGGGCCAGAACTGGTTCCACATGCTCTCCACGCCGTGCACCTTCTCCTTGTCCGCCTTCGCGTCATAGAACTTCTTTATGCTCGTGTAGTCGGCAAAGCCGTCAAGCCATGCCGCCTGTTCCTGCTTGAACTGCCCGTAGCGGGCCTTGTCCTCCGGGCGGGCGTTGGCAAGGAAGAAGGCCGCGCACTTGTACAGGACAGGGATCTTCCACCAGACGACCGAGCCGAAGTCTATCTTGCCCTTGCTCTTGATGTAGGCGGGGGGAACGATGTCCTTCGCATCTGCCCAGCCCCGGGCAACGAGGTCGTCCAGGTCGATGAGCAGGGGGTTCCCCGCAAAGGTGGAAAAGCTCGCGTAGGGGCTGTCCCCGTAGCCGGTCGGCCCGAGCGGCAGGATCTGCCAGAGGGTCTGCCCCGCCCCGTGCAGCCAGTCGATGAACTTGTATGCTTCCTTTCCGAGCGTCCCGATTCCCGGTGTTCCGGGGAGCGATGTGATGTGCAGCAGCACGCCGCTGTTTCTTTCCTTATTATCCATGTGTCTCAGCACCTTTCCTGTGATGTCTTGCGGGCTGCATCCTTCGGTGGCCGATCCTGCCGCCGTGGGCGATTCCGCGTATGCTCCCCATTCTAGCATTAAAGCGCAGAAAGCTCAAACCCTTTTGCCTCAAAAGGGGCTTTTGTTCCAATTCCGGGGGGAAAAAGTTGTATGGACCGTCCAGTGCATGGCGCGGCCAGTGCAGTCCGCACGATTGACACCGGGCTTGTTGTCGAATATACTCGACAACAACAGGGGAATTTTGTCGAATATATTCGACAGAAAAGGGCTTTTTTGTCGGGTATATCCGACACGGGGGAGTCATGGACCATAAGCTTCTTAAAAGCATCATATATGACCAGCATAGGATCATCAGGAATTTCGCCATCTCGGAAAGGGAGTACGAGTTTGACCTGAACGCGAACTACGTCGTGGTCGGCCTGCGCCGGGCGGGGAAGTCCACGCTCCTCTACAAGCTGGCCAGGGATTTGGTTGCCGCCGGGACGGACTGGAACCAGATCATATACATCAACTTCGAGGACGAGCGGCTGGACGGCTTTACGGCCCGGGACTTCAACGATATCCTTGCGGTTCAGGCGGAGATGAGCGATAAGCGGGGCTGGTTCTTCCTGGACGAGATTCAAATCGTGAGCGGATGGGAAAAGTTTGCCCGGCGCATGGCGGACGCGAAGGAGCATACTTTCATAACAGGGAGCAACGCGAAGATGCTCTCGGGCGAGATTGAGGAGCACCTGGGCGGCCGCTACCTGACAAAATACGTCACCCCGTACAGCTTCAGGGAATTCCTTGTGGCCAAGGGCGTGGAGCACGGGGAGGAGGCCGTCTGCAGCACCAAGGGAGCCGGGGCGATACGGCGGGAGTTTGAGGAATACCTCCGCTACGGGGGATTCCCGGAAAGCCTGGAACATGCGGACAGGAGGGGCTATGTCTCAAGCGTCTACCAGAAAATCCTTTTGGGGGACATAGCCAGCCGCAACGCCATCAGGAACAGCGAGGGGCTTCGCCTGATGGTCAAGAAGATGGCGGAATCCGTCAAGGACGAGCTTTCCTACTCCAAATTGCACAACATCCTGCGGACAATCGGCATAAGCATAAGCAAGGACTCGGTGATTGACTACACAGGCTATGTCCAGTCGTCCTACCTCGTTTTCGCCGTCCGCAACTATTTCTCCAAGTTCGTGGACAAGGAGAGCACTCCCAAATACTATTTCAGCGACAACGGGCTTTTGAACCTCTTCCTTTCCGAAGGCGAGAGCCGCCTGCTGGAAAACCTTGCCGCGCTGACCCTGCGCAAGCGTTACGGCGATGACCTGTATTTCCTGCGCTCCCAGAACCTGGACGTGGACTTCTTCGTTGCCGGGACGGGCACGGCCTATCAGGTCGCATGGTCCGCCAGCGGCAGTGCGGCCAGCCGCGAGACCGCATCCCTCGCAGCCTGCGCCAAGAGCATGGAGGAAGCGAAGCGTTTCGTAATCCTCACCCATGACGAGGAGGACACGCTGACGCTTGACGGAATGCGGATCGAGCTTGTGCCCGTGTGGAAGTGGCTGCTGGACGGCTAGGCGGTCACAGCAGGGCGGGCGTATCTGGCGGGCAGGATGAAATGCGAATAGGATGAAACCCTTGCGCCCTCACCAGAAATGGTGTATTCTTATGTAATAGACATGAGAGCTCGGATTTTAGACGGAACGAAGAACGTTTTTGACGCGGAGTGCGACGACGGCCTTGTGAGGAGCTGTGCCATAAAGGGGAAAATCCTCAAGTCGGACAGCCCCTACTACAACCCCCTCGCGCCCGGCGACGTCGTGAACCTGGACGACGCGACGCTGGAGGAGGGCAAGGCGCAGATTCTTTCGCTGGAGCCGCGGCGGAACGAGTTTGTCCGCTGGAACATCAAGCGCCGCCTGCCCCAGCTGCTCGCGGCCAACCTGGACTACCTGATCCTCGTGACGACACCGGACGAGCCGCCCTTCCGTCCCCGCTTCATTGACCGTGCCCTTGCCCAGGCGGAATACGAGAACATAACCCCGGTCATCGTCTGCAACAAGTACGACCTGCCTGCCGCCAAGGAGGACTTGTTCTGCGACATGGTGGAGGCATGGGAGAAAATCGGCTACCAGGTGCTCAAGATAAGCGCGAAGACCGGCGAGGGAATGATGGACTTGGCCGCCCTGCTCAAGGATAAGACCTCTGCCTTTGTCGGCCAGAGCGGGGTGGGCAAAAGCTCGATAATCAACGTGCTGGACAACAGCGTCGTGCTGCGGACGGGAAGCCTGTCCCAGAAGTACGGGCGCGGCACCCATACGACGACCAAAGGTTCCCTGATGCACATAAAGCTTGACGAGGCGCTGACCGGCGGCGTGAAGGGGGTAGGGGCGGACATCATCGACACGCCCGGTGTGCGCCGCTTCCTCCTGCATGACGTGTCGGCCGACAACCTTGCCCTCTATTTCCGCGAGTTCCAGCCCTTTCTGGGTAAGTGCGCCTTCGGCATGAGCTGCTCCCACATCGGTGAGGAGGGCTGCGCGGTCAAGCAGGCCGTACAGGACGGGCACATCAGCCCCCTGCGATACGACAGCTGGCTCAGGATATTCAACGAGCAGAGGAGCGGACGGTTCGAGGACTAGCGATGGCCAGCAGGACAAAAGAAAAACTGCCCAAGATACGGAATCTCCCCCTCTATGCCTACGGCTGCCTTGCCAAGCTCGTGGGGGCGGCGTTGTTTGCCGTCATCGCCTGTGTCACGGCCCTCGTCCTTCTGCTTTTCAGCCTGTTGCGGCGGCAGTGGCCGGTGTTCGGGAGGCTTTCCCGGAAGTTCGTCTCCCTTGCCTGCCGCCTGTATGTCTTTTTGCTCCGTTGCATCTTCTTCATGAAGCTGAAGCTGACGGACGAGGACAAAAAGAAGCTCAAGGCTCTTAAGTCCACGGTCATCGTCGCGAACCATCCTTCCATATTGGACATACCGCTCTTGCTTTCCCTTGTACCGGCAGCCTCCCTTATCATCCCCCCAAAATCCCGCTTCCCGCTGAGCCTGTTCAAGGATGCCTACACCGTGGCGGATTCATGGGATTCCCTGCTCATGGGATGCAGGAACACGGTTTCGCGCGGGGGGAACATCATCATCTTCCCGGAGCGGCACCTGACCCCGCGCTCGGGGACGAACCCCTACCGGCGGACGGCGGCCCGGCTCGCGCGGGAATGTGCCGCTGACTTGCAGCCCCTTTACATCGGAGGGAGCGACAAGCGCGGCCTTGGAAGCCCCGCCGCCCCGCTCGCCTACTGCAGGTCGGGCATCTACCTCTATGAGCTCAAGCTGCTGCCCCCCATCCTGCTGGCCGGGTACGTCCAGATGAAGGACCGGGAGGCTTCCGTCGCCGTCACCAAGAAAATCCACGACGAGATTTCCGCCGAAGCCTACCTGAGCGACTACAGAATCGTCTGATGAGCACCGTTTCCCTTGCGGAAAGAATTTATGCCGCCGTCCGTACGATTCCCCGGGGCAAAGTGGCCACATATTCCCAGATAGCTGCTCTCGCGGGCAACTGCAACTTGCGCCGCTACGTGGGGAACGTCCTGCACAAGAACCCGGACAACAGCATGACTCCCTGTCACCGGGTCGTCAATGCGAAGGGCTGCTGCTCGGGCAGCTTCGCGTTCGGCGGCCCCCGTGCACAGCAGGAGAAGCTGGAGACGGAAGGCGTTGCCTTTACCGCAGGCCATGTCGATATGACCCGCTTCTGCATCACGGAAGACGACTTCCAGTGTATGGAGATGGAGATGGAAGAGCATGATGGATAGGATAATGCTAGTGCGGGCGGTTCCGCAGAGGGTGAATTACCCGCAGTCCCAGTCTGCGGTTACGATTTTCTGGTTTTTACTTTTTGGTTTATCCGGGATTGTATATTTTAGTTTCCCAGCCTCTATTAATGGGATGACATAATTGCTCATGAAATATGAGGGGTGTTTTTCATCGAAGCCGAATTCCTTTGCCAGGGATTCTTTTTTCCGTGGTTTTCCACAGAACGCAATTATTTTTGTCTGTAAATCATTTGTTCTGATCGTCTTATTATACAGAGTGACTTTAAATGTTCCCCTTATGTTTTCAAATTTCGGCTCCATAAGTCCCGCTTTTTTCATTTCGGAATAAATGGTCGGTATGCCTGAATAACGGTTTTCCGTTTGATCGAGAATTTCCAATGCGGCCGCAATGAACGGATTCCGCACGTCAGCTTTTGTTTTCCCTAGGTTCTCAAGCGTGAGCCTGCCATAAAGTCCGCCTGGATTGGAAACCTCAATCCTGTCTGGGTACATTTCAAGATGAATAGGTTCATTCTCCGTATGGATGCTGTAATCCCGGTGAATCAGGGCATTTAAAATTATTTCACGGACTGCTTTTACAGGGTATTCGCCCACATCTTTCCTGTGGCCTGTCCCGTCGATTACCGTGGCTGTCGCCATATTCTGCTGGACGAATGCTATTGCAGTTTCCAGCATCTGTGGAATGGTTCCGTCAAGCCGCTTGTTCACGATGAAGCGTTCTCCTTCTTCGCTTTCCTCCGCGTATTTTTTCGTCGCGCAAACGACTGCAACTATATCAAGGTTCGGAGAAAGGTACTGCGGATACTTTCCGAACAACATGATTCCGCAAACAGTAGGTCTGCCGTCTTTGTCAGAAAACCCGTTCAAATTTATGAGTGTTTTTTTGTCAAGGTTCATGAGGTTCGGCTTAAGGGAGACAGCCTTTGCGAAGAATCCGTCAAGCTGAATCTGATTGAAGATGGATTCGTCAATCCGTGGACTGATTCTAAGCTCATCTTCCGTTTTGTATTTGAAGGAGTCATAGCTGTAGATTTCATATTCTGTCATCGGTAAATCTGCGTCACCGACTCTTATATACGACCCCTTGCTTTTCCCTCTTCCGGAGTAGAAACAGGGTTTGCTGATTGAATCCATTTCAGCGATTTCTGCCGCAAGTATGATTTTGCCTTCATATTCGCAGATGCTTATAAGAGGACGGACGGCGGGTTCCATTTCTTTTGACTGCTCGACGATTTTCTTTTCAAGCAGGTCCGGGTTCTTTACACCGCAGATTTCATATCCTGCTTTTTCGTCGATGCCGAACAGAATGACACCTCCGTTCGTATTGGAAAAACTGGAAAAAGTGTCGTAGAGCTTTTCGGGGTAGCCCTCTTTCGCGCTTTTAATTTCGATTTCAGGGCTTTCACTTTTCCGCTTCTTGATGTTTCCGACAAGTTCTTTCAGTTCTTTTTCCTGCATAGAATCCTCTTCTTCATATTTCTATCATATTTTTACGAAAAAGGCAAAGAATTAAGAAAGAAATGAGTAAATTACGAAAATATTTTATATTTTACGAAAATCTCTTGTGATTTACGAAATTTTTTACGAAAATGAAGGAAATTCCCATGCCCCGCATCGGGGGCATGGAGACAAATCAGCCGCAGTCCCAGTTGTAGAGAATGTCGGAAAAGTCCCGGCGGCGCAGGGCATTCCGGTTGATGAAGAAGTCTGCCACGCCCGCATCGCCCCTCATAATGTCGCCCGCACCGGAATAGTCGCCGTCCATCTGGAAGAGCAGGGTGTCATGCCGGTCGTCAAGGGAGCACGGGTCGTACTGTGTAATCGAATATCTCCGGGGAATCTGCAAGCGAACCCTGTGGCAGAAGAATTCTTTTGCGTTTTCGTACTGGACGGGTTACAATGATACTATGAAAGATTACGTGAGTTGGGCGATTATGGCCCCCGGAAGGATTGCCGCCAAGATGGCGGAAGCGATGAACGGCGAGGCGGCTGGGGGTAGGATACGGCTCCATGCAGTGGCGAGCAGGAATCAGGAGCGGGCGAAAGATTTTGCCGCACGGTGGAATTTCCAGAAGGCATACGGTTCCTATGAGGAGCTTCTTGCCGACCCGGAAGTCGATGCGGTCTATGTCGCCAATCCCCATGCCTTTCACCTTGAGTCGGTCGTCGCCTGCCTTGAGGCAGGCAAGCATGTCCTCTGCGAGAAACCGGCGGGCTGTTCCAGGGGACAGCTGGACAGGATGACCGCCCTCGCCCGCGACAAGAAGCGTTTCTTTATGGAAGCGATGTGGACGGCCTTCAACCCCTGCATTGCGGAAGTCCGCAGGGCGATACAGGAGGGGCTGATCGGTGAGGTAAAGAACGTGGACTCCCGCTTCTGCAACCGGAACCCCTACGACCCGGACGACCGGAACTATTCGCCAGCCCTCGCGGGCGGGGCTTTGCTGGACCTGGGTATATACGACATCTACTTTGCCATGATGATTGCGGGCTTCTCGCCGGTTGCCTCCCGCAGCTCGCAGGTGCGGATGCTCGGCGGCGTGGACGCATGGAATTCCGTGAGCCTGACTTTCGGGAACGGAATCGCGACGAGCTTCCAGAGCGCGATGGACCTGCCCTCCACAGGACCGACCCACGACGCGGTCATCTACGGGACAAAGGGCTTCATCACCGTGGAGAACTTCTTCATGACGCAGAAGGCCGATGTCTTTGTCTACACGAAAGAGGGCGGGAACGAGAGCGAGCTTGCCCGCGAAATCCGCTGCCCCTTTAAGACGAACGGCTACGAGTACGAGCTGGTCCATGCGACGGACTGCATCCTTTCGGGCAAGACCGAATCCGACGTGCACGGCTTTGCGAAGTCCGAGGCCCTCTGCTCGGTGATGGACGCATTGCGCGCCGACTGGGGAATGAAGTACCCTTGGGAGTAGGGAAAGGAATGGTATAAGACCGGCAGGGTGGACTGGCGGGGGGGGGCGCTTCTGTGGTTCTTGGAACTGGGCATCCCAGCTGTCCCGCTGCCTGACATGGGGGCGTAAGAGGGGGCTTCTATGCCTCGTCTTCCCCTGGTAGCTTGAGTTTCTTCACGTCCGGCATCTCCACTATGCCGGGTCCGTTGTCTTCCTGCATGAACGCGAGGCTGTACAGGGGGTAGCTGTCGAAGCCCTTCCCCTGGCCCATGTTCGCGTCCGCGATTTTCATGGCCGGGTGCTCCCCGTATCTTTTGGGGTTTGCCAGCACGAATTTCATGCTCGTCGCCCGGTTGTTGCTGGATTTGCATTCCACGATGACGACCTTCCCGTCCTCCTCGAAGATGAAGCCTTTGACCCCGAGGAAACTTCCCGTGCACAGGACGTCGAACCTGCCGTCCATGTCCCAGTATTTGAGCGAGCTCCGCGCGTTGGGGCAGTCCTGTATCTCGTCCATGATGATGAGGGTCCTGCCGGGGACGAAGCGGGCCGACGGTTCCGCCGCCGAGATGGAAAGAACCATCCTGTCTATGTCGAAGTCGCCTTCAAACGCCCTGTGGACGGATTTGTTCGCCCTAAGGTCCAGGTATACCACGTTCTCGTAGAACTCGTTCCCGAACTTTTTCGCCGTGAAGGTCTTGCCAACCTGCCTCAGGCCCTTGAGGACAAGCGGATGATGAGGGCGGTTTTTCCATGCGGCAAGTTCGCCAAGAATATCCCGTTTAAGCATATGCGTTCCCCTTTGACCCCATTGTATACGATTTTTGTCAAAATTCAAAGGGTTAGGCATACAAATTTTGCCATTTTTCAAAGGTAAAACCGGGTTGTTTTTGTCATTTTTCAAAGGTAAGCCTTCCTGCCGCAGGCAGGGAATGCCTCTGAGGAGGGCACACAAAGCGCAGCAGACCATGGCAACATCTGCAAACTTTCCGTTGTAGTACTGTAAATTTTCTGTTACAGTACTGTAAATTTTCTGTTGCAGTACTGCTAAGCTTTCCTCAAAAAAGCTCGTTTCTGGCATGGAACTTGCTAGGGGCGGGAAAAATGTGTTATAGTAAGGAAAGGAGGTCGATATGTCTTACGAAGCCATCGCAAAAGAAGCCGCCAGCCTTACGTTCGCGGAGCAGCTCAAGCTGATTGCCCTGCTCGCGAACCTCATGAATGCGAGCGAAGGCAAGAAGGAAACCGCCGCGCCGGTCAAGACGGATTACAGGGATACGTATCCCAAGGGATTCTTTGAACTGTTTGGTTCCATTGACGATCCGACATTCAAGGAACCAGAGGATATCCCACTTGAGCTTGATGATCAGGAATTCTCCAAAGTCAAGGGGCTTAAGATAGAGGACTGGACAAAGTAGTCCCCCCAACATCCCCCTCCCCCATCCCCCCCTCCACCGTAAAACTGTGACCAAAATATCATTGTCAAAAATGCAAGTCACAATGTTTTTTTTCACAGGTATGATATAATAATGGGATTGTTCGCTCGGAAACGGGCGTGCCATCCCATTTTTTATTCATACGGCATAAGGAGGCTCTATGAAAAAGCGTAAGATGATGAAGCTGGGCATGTTCGCCCTGACGATGCTGCTGGCGGGGACGGCATTCGCCCAGAGCTCGAAGCTCAAAAGCGCGGTGAAGGACGACTTCGTCACCATCTCCGGGGGAAGGCTGGACCCCTATATGATTATGAAGACCGAAGTTCCCCAGTGGATGTACAAGGAGGTCATGGGGGACAACCCGTCCAAGTGGAAGAACAACAACAACCCCGCCGAAAGCATGGGCGTGTACAACGCGGTGGCCTTCTGCAACAAGCTGAGCCTGCTGATGGGGCTTACGCCGGTC
>JAILON010000067.1 GCA_024690865.1 Treponema sp.
ATCATATCGTCTTATGGAATTTGGTTGCCTGCGCCAGTTCGTGGCCCATGCATTCATTCTTCCTTCCTTCCCTCTGCCTGTCAAAAAGCTCCTTTGCAACGCCTGCGGCAGGTAACTGCCGTTCGTGGCGTGAGAATGATATTAGCACGACTCCCCGTTTATGTCAAGGACAAAGTGGTGTTTTTCAAAAAATTTTTCTTTTTTTTCTCCGCCCCCCGCGCGGCCGGAAAAACGCCGGAGGAGGCACATCCCCCGCCCAGCAGCGGGAGCGGCGCCCGCAGCCCAGCAGCTTCGCCGGCGGGTGGGCCGGTTGGCCCATCGTGGCGGCACCGGATAGCTCATTCTGGCGGCAGCAGACAGTCCATCGTGGCGGCAGCAGACAGTCCATCGTGGCGGCAGCAGACAGTCCATCGTGGCGGCACCAGACAGCCCATCGTGGCGGTACCAGATAGCTCATTCTGGCGGCAGCAGATAGTCCATCGTGGTGGCACCGGACAGTCCATCGTGGCGGCAGCAGACAGTCCATCGTGGTGGGACCGGACAGGCCGGGACCGCCTGCGGGCATAAAAAAGGCGGCCCGCCCCGGAGGCGGGGTTATAGCCCCGCAGACGTCAGGACCAGGAACAGGCAGGCTAGCTCCTGCCAAAAGACTTCAGGGCCGCCTGGTACAGCCCATTCACCTTGTTCCAGTCAACGACCGTGAAGTATTCTTTTATGTAGTCCGCACGGAGGTTCCTGAACTTGAGGTAGTAGGCATGCTCCCACACATCAATGCAGAAAATCGGCGTGTTGCCCGTACCCAGGCTGTAGGGATTGTCCTGGTTGGCGCTCTGGCTCAGGACAAGAGAGCCGTCCTTGGCGACGGAAAGCCAGGCCCAGCCGGAACCGAACTGCGTCAGTGCGAGGGAAGAAATCTTCTCCTTAAACACCTCGAAGCTTCCGAAGGTCGCATCTATCTTCTTGGCAAGCTCACCCGTAGCCACTCCCCCGCCGTTCGGGGACATCACCGAAAAATAAAGGTTGTGGTTAAAGAAGCCGCCGCCATTGTTCCGCAGGCCCGTCCTGAGCGCGGGGTCGCTTATCTTGTCCAACGAGGACAGGAGCTGCGTTAGCTCCATGTCCGCGACGCCGGCCTTCTGGGCCAGCTCGTTGAATGTCTTGGTATAGGCCGCATGGTGCTTGCCGTGGTGGGTCTCCATCGTGAGCGCATCAAAGTGGGGCTCAAGCGCATTGCTTGCGAAAGGCAGCTGGTACTGTTCAAACATAGGTTCCTCCATACTGGTATGACAAAAATGCTTCTGAGAGAACCGGGGCAGGTTCAAAAAACGCACGACATCTTTGGAACTGCAAACACCGTACCCTCGCGGAAAGCATAGCAGTTTTTCCGGCGGCTGGCTAGTGTGAAACAAGGGAGGGGGCTGATGAAGCCAAGGATGCGGAACAAAAAAAGGCGGCCCACCCCGGAAGGAAGACCGCCTGTGGTCGCTGTCACGAACGTGCCCACGACGCTACGCACCTGCTGGCGACGTGGGAGGCACAGCCAGCGCCACAGCGCGGGACGTACCGCCCCATGCAAAAAACTACGGCCTTGCCGTAAAGTAGCCGGGAGCGGACGAGCCGCCGTCTATGCGGGCATAGGCAACCGTACCATATTCATAGGGCGTGCCATTACCGCCGACAATCTTCTCGCACCCCGTAAACATATCGTACGACCCATCCCTTGCACTCGCATTTGCCGCAACAAACTTGTCGGAGGCATAGACAGTCACCAAATTCGAGCAATCATAGAACATACGCATAAAACTGTTGACTTTACCCGTGTCAAAACTGGACAGGTCAAGAACTGTCAGAGACGAACACTCGAGGAACATCTCGCTCATATCGATGATCTCTCTGGTGTCAAAGTTGCTCACGTCAAGGGAGGCCAAGCTGGAACAACCATAGAACAGCTCATCCATGTGGAGGCCAGTAACACCGCTCGTATTAAAGCTGCTCAGATCCAAGCTGGTCAGGCTGGAGCAGTCTTTGAACATACAGGATATGTCGGTGACATTGCCCGTATTCCAGCCGCTTAGGTTAAGACTCTTCAGATTAGTACACAAGGTAAACATATAACACATGGAAGTGACATTAGCCGTATCCCATCCATGCAGGTCAAGGCTGGTCAAACTTTTGCAGTTAGAAAACATCCATCTCATGTCGCTGACACTGCCTGTGTCGAATCTGCTTACGTCAAGGCTAGCCAAAGCGGAGCAATTATAAAACATCCGGTCCATCTTGGTCACTTTGCCCGTATTCCAGCCGGACAAAACAAGGCTCGAAAGCTTCGTGCAGCCGTCAAACATATCGGACATGTCGGTGGCTTTGCTTGTGTCCCAGCCGCTCAGATCAAGGCTTGTAATATAGGAGCACCCCTTGAACATATTGGACATGTCAGTGACTTTGCTCGTGTCGAAGCCGCTCAAATCAACTTCTTTCAGGCAGGAACATTCGTAGAACATCTTGGAGGAATCCTCGTCCAGAGGAATCTTCTTGCCGCTATCCGTATAGCCTTCCGCATAATAAAAGGCATCATAGCCAAACCTGTCCGGCCGCCACACAAGGACATCCACGGGGGAATCATCATACGAAAGCGCATAGGTCGTAACGCCGGAGGCAGGGGGCGTGGCAGACAGCCTTAAGCTATACTTGCCGAGAGAGCGAGAACCCAAAGCACTTTTCAATATGGCGTTGACATCCTGGCCGCTCTTCATGATTTTGCTGCCCGTTCGGCTGCGGGCAGGAACAGTGCTACTGCTTGTGGAGCCAGAGGAACTGCTGCCTGTGCTTGCCGAAGTCGTATCAGCGGGGGTACCAGCAGAATTCGTGTTTGAACTGGAGGTACTGGAGCTACCGGCGCTAGTAGTGGCCCCGCCCGTCCCCTCTGAAGGTCCGCTGTAGGTGGGTCCGTCATCCTTGTCGCTGCTGCCGTTGTCGCAGGACAACACCCCGCAGACAAGCGCCACTGCCACAAGGCCCGCGGCCAAGCGGCCTGCCAACCTGGAAAGAGTCTTTTTCATTCTGTGTCTCCTGATTTGGTATATGTGTTCCCCGGAAAAAACGGCCGCGCCGGGTCCGGCAAAAGCCGAACCCGGCGCGGCGTTCATCAAGGAGGAAAGGATTACGTATTATGGAATTCTTTAGAGCGTAGCTATGGCTGTATGGAGCTGTATGGAGCTGTATGGAAGAAACTCGCTTCATCTTTTTTTTACTCTGGCTCCTCCGCCCTAAGTTCTTATCCTACTACAACATATCATAGGAAATCTGCCAAGGACGCACCCGGACAAAAGGCACTTCTAGCCAACAATTTAAAAGTTGACCAGAAAGCACAGCTCTGCTATACTGAATCCATAGAAACGTAACGGGAGGTATATATGTGCAGGACATCGATTTACGAGGCACGCAACAATTTTTCGGCCCTGGTCAAGGCAGCGGAGGAAGGCGAGGTCGTCGAGCTCACCCGCTACGACAAGCCGGTCGCGGTGCTTATCAGCTATGGGGAGTACGAGAGCAAAAAGTCCAAAGGCGGCGACTGGCTTTTTGAATGGCGGAAGGAATACGCCGACGTGCTTGATGATGTCGGATTCGACATCACCCCGTCGCGCGAATGCCCGGACTACGCAAAGGATCCGTGGGCATAGGGAGTTTAAGGAGGAAGAATATATGAAGAAAACCTATTTGCTTGACACGAACATCATCTCGGAGTTCACAAAAGAGCATCCGAACGAACAGGTGATAGCGCTTTACACGGCCCGCAAGGACTTCTGCGCAATCTCCGCGATTACCTGGCAGGAGCTGACCCGCGGGGTAAACAGGATGCCGGAGGGGAAAAAACGGAACACCATACAGAGTTTCATCGACAGGCTCGGGGAAAACGCCGAGGTCATCCCCTACGACAAATTCTCCGCGAGGCTCTGCGGAGAGATGCAGGCAGCGGCAGAAAAAGACGGCAGGACGTTCCCCTTCTACGACTCCCAGATTGCGGCGACGGCAATCGCAAACGGCATGATCCTCGTCACCCACAACACCGCCGACTTTGAGCCGCTCCGGGAGAAGGCATTCCTGCACATGGAGGACTGGTTCCTGGCGCAAAGCACGGCAGTCAAACCTGCATTGACACGACAGGCAAATCAACGTTGACACGACTATAGAGGGCCGGAAGGACACGGACACAAAGCACAGCACACACTCAAAAAAAGCACGGCGGACGTTGCCACCGTGCCCCTCTTGGACAAGCCGGTTATTTTATCAACAGCTTGTACACTTCCTCCGGGCTGGAGGCGGCAAGAATTGAGTCATGCAGCTCAGAATTGCGGATTTTGGAACTGAAATAGGAAAGGGTCTGCAGGTAGTAGCTGTGCTGGTTGTACGCGGCGGCAATCATGAACATGAGGCGGACCGGAACGTCGTCAATCGGATTGAAGTCTATGACGTCAACCTTGGAGATGCCCACGGACATCACCAAGTCGGTGACGGAAGACAGGCGGACATGGGGAATGGCAATGCCCCTTCCTATGGCGGTGGACATAAGGTCCTCCCGCTTCAAGATTTCATTCGTAAGCTCCTTTCCGTCCTTCACCTGGGGGGCCGTGGCCAAGTTTTCGGCAAGCTCTATCAGGGAATCGTTCTTGGTCGGATGGCTCATAAAGATAATCCGCTCAGGAGAGATGATGTTCTTCAGGCGGACGGAAACATCGACGCTCTGGTTGGGCTGGGACGAAAGGCGGTCGTTGACCCACTTTTCTATTTCGGCCTTCTTGAACCGCCAGACGGTTCCTATCTTGCCGCTGGGAATCTCCCCCTTCTGCGCCCACTCGTAAACGGTCCGCTCGCTGACGCGCAGGTATTTCGCAACTTCGTCTATTGTCAATATATCATCTTCGTTCATACAATACTCCCTTTGAGCATTTTGCAAATTATGCGGTTTTTTGTCAAGTATTGCAGAAAACGGGCATTACTGAACAAGCTATTGTAAAAACCGAGAGATACCGCAGGACCGCCAGAAAACAGACGTCTGGCGACAGAAAGCGGAAAACACCGGATTTATTCGGAAAACTGACTTTGTGATAGAATGCAAAACAACAGGAAAATCTGGAAACGGGGTAGGATGCACTGAAGGGGGAATATCGGGATGACAGGATTTGAACCTGCGACCCTCTGGTCCCAAACCAGATGCGCTACCAGCTGCGCTACGTCCCGAAAGAAGTGGACGATGACGGGATCGAACCGCCGACAACCTGGGTGTAAACCAGGTGCTCTCCCAGCTGAGCTAATCGTCCAAAATCGCCGTATTCTATCAATTTACCTTGCAAGTTGTCAAGACTTTGCGTATCCCCCAACTGACTTTTCTTGAAAATAAATTTCGCGATTCGCCTTAGAAACGACAATTTCCACTGGAATTTTTATATTCCCTGTACTATAATACTAGCGTTCCCCATGGGAATTCATATCACGCTATTTGGAGAAGTATTAAAATGAACAGGTTAGAGCTTGTAGATGCTATTTCAAAAGACACGGGACTTACGAAGAAGGATTCCGAAGCGGCCCTCAAGTCTTTCATTGAGAATGTTACCAAGGAGCTTTCAAAGGGCAGGTCAGTCCAGCTGATCGGCTTCGGAACCTTTGACATATCGAAGAGGGCTGCCCGCACCGGCCGCAACCCGAAGACCGGCGAAGAGATAAAGATTCCCGCTTCAAAGAACGTCAAGTTCAAGACCGGAAAGGCATTGAAGGATCTGGTGAACAAGAGGTAAATTCCTCCCGCCGGAACCCGGCAGCCGCACAAAGCGAAAAGCACCCTCGGACGGGTGCTTTTTTTGTGCCTCAGCAACGTGCCGCCCTAGACCCCCAGAGGCCCCTCCGGTTCCACCATCTTCACCGGCAGGGCCCCCAAACGTACGCACCCGCCCCGTGGGCAGACGAACGCCACACGTGAGCCCGCTCCCGAACATACGCCCCCGCGCCCATGCCGCCGATTTCTGCACAGACCACGCAATTGCTTGAGTAAAATCGATTTTTGTAGCATACTGTACGATAAGATGAAAAAAGCATTGATAACTGGCATTACGGGACAGGACGGCAGCTATCTCGCCGAATTTCTGCAGGAAAAAGGCTACGAGGTCCACGGCATCATCCGCCGTTCGTCGTCCTTCAACACGGGCCGCATCGAGCACCTCTACCTTGAGGATGCGATTGAAGACATGCACAAGGATCGGAACGTGTACCTGCACTACGGCGACATGACCGATTCCGAAAGCTTGATCCGCCTCATCCAGAAGATAAAACCAGACGAGATATACAACCTGGCGGCCCAGAGCCACGTACAGGTTTCCTTTGAAGTCCCCGAATATACGGCAGACGCCGATGCCACCGGAGTGCTGCGGATCCTTGAGGCCGTGCACTTCCTCGGCATGGAGAAAAGCTGCAGGATATACCAGGCATCCACTTCCGAGCTGTTCGGGCTGGTGCAGGAGGTCCCGCAGAAGGAGACGACACCTTTCTACCCCCGCAGCCCCTATGCAGTCGCAAAGCTCTACGGCTTCTGGATTATGAAGAACTACCGGGAAAGCTACGGAATGTTCTGTTCCAACGGAATTCTGTTCAATCACGAAAGCGAGCGGCGGGGCGAGACCTTCGTCACCCGCAAGATTACGCTTGCCGCAAGCCGGATTGCCCAGGGGCTCCAGAAGCGGCTCTACCTGGGCAACCTTTCTGCCCTCAGGGACTGGGGCTACGCAAAGGACTACGTCGAATGCATGTGGCTCATCATGCAGCAGGACAAGCCGGACGACTTCGTCATCGCAACGGGCGAGCAGCATTCCGTCCGTGAGTTCTGCACGCTGGCCTTCCAGGAGGCGGGAATAGACCTGGAGTTCCGGGGAGAAGGCGTGGATGAAAAGGGCTACGACAGGAAGACGGGGAATATCCTCGTCGAAGTCGATCCCAAGTATTTCCGTCCGGCAGAAGTCGAGACCCTGCTTGGCGACCCGTCCAAGGCAAAAAAGATTTTGGGCTGGAACCCGACAAAGACGCCGTTCAAGCAGCTCGTACACCTTATGGTGGCCCACGACATGGAATACGTGAGGAACGAAAAGGCCATCCATTCCCGATAGTTTGAACCGCACAATATAATAGGAAGATTTTTATGGAAAAGACATCCAAGATTTTCGTCGCCGGGCACCGGGGCCTCGTTGGGGGGGCAATCTACCGGAACCTGCAGGCACGCGGCTACAGCAACATCCTGACGCGCACCCACTCAGAGCTGGACCTGTGCTGCCAGTCCGCAGTGAATGACTTCTTTGTCAGCGAAAAGCCGGAATACGTATTTCTGGCGGCAGCGCACGTGGGGGGAATAGGGATAAACTCAGAGCATCCCGCCCCCTTCATCTACGAAAACATGATGATAGGCTTCAACGTCGTCGAGGCGGCCCGGAAAAACGGCGTAAAAAAGCTGATGAACCTGGGATCCACCTGCATCTATCCAAAGATGGCGCCCCAGCCGCTTGAAGAAAAGTCACTCCTGACTGGACCGCTGGAACCGACGAACGACGCCTACGCACTGGCAAAGATCTCGGTGATAAAGCTCTGCCAGAAATACAACTTTGAATACGGGACAAACTTCCTTTCCGTCATGCCGACGAACCTCTACGGGCCGGGCGACAACTACGACCTTGCGGGAAGCCACGTCCTGCCCGCGATGATACGCAAGTTCGACGAGGCAAAGAAGAGCGGAACGGACGAGGTGACGCTCTGGGGCGACGGCAGCCCCCTGCGCGAGTTCCTCTACAGCGAGGACCTGGCGGACGCGGTGGTCTACCTTATGGAAACATGCGACGCGAAGGACCTTTTGCCGGAAAGCTTCGTCAATGTGGGAACGGGAAAGGAACTGACGATACAGCAGATAGCCCTGATGGTGCGCGACGTCGTGTATGCGGACGCCCCCGGAAGGGAGTGCCGCATCACCTGGGACACGTCCAAGCCAAACGGAACTCCACGCAAGCTCTGCAACGTCTCCAAGCTGACGGCGCTCGGCTGGGTGGCCAAGATGCCGTTGGAAGAGGGGATTCGTCTGAGCTACCGGGACTACCTTGCCGGCGGCGGAAGCATGACGAAGCGGCAGTAGCGGACGTTTGCAGAGGTCCTGGCGGGACAGCTGCAAAAGCAACTGGCTTTTGCATTGCCTCAGTTGTCTTTTTCTGTTGTCTGCTGTAAAATCAATATGGATATGATTCTTAGCAAGGGGGAGCTATGCCTTTAAAGTTGATAGGCTCTTTGATTGTCGCCGCCGTCGCGGCCCTGTTCACCGGTTACAATCTGGACAACCGTTGCGACGTCTGGATTTTCCACAAGTTCGAGTCCGTCCCGGTCGCATTGACCATAATCGTGTCCCTGATGGCGGGCGTCATCATAACCCTGCCGTTCACATTGGGGCGGAATGCGCCCAGGAAACCGACGGAAAAGGACATGGAGCTGTTGCGAAAGGCTCAGAGGAAGGAAGCGCGCCAGAAGCTGAAGGACGAAAAGCGGGCGGCGAAGGAAGCCAGACAGGCAGAAAAGGCCTTGGAAGCACAGAAGAAGGCCGCCGACAAGGCCGCCGCAAGCACGGCTCCCGCCGCCAGCACTTCTGCCCAGCCCACGACGGTGGACTACGGGGACCCAAGCCCAAGCAGCTCTGAAAATCCTACGCAGCTTTGAACGGACCGAACGGATCTGACAGGTCCAGGCAGCCTTGAAAAGCCCGAACGGCGGGGTTAACCCGTCATTCCAAATTGCCGACAATGTAGCAGGCGGTCTTTCCCATGGAAAAGATTCTACGTGTGCTACTTCTTTTCATCTTGATTTCCTCCCCCTGCACAATTCTGTTCGCCGCCAGCGCAGAGGAGGGGGAAAAGTCCGCATTGACGCTGCGGGCAAACGCCCTCCAGAAGGAAAACGTCAAGGAAAGCTTGAAATACCTGACGGGCCATATCCAGCTTGCAAAAAACGACTCGGAGCGCAGGTCCATCATCTATTACACGGCCACGCTCCAGGAAGCCTTGGGGCAGTACGTGGCGGCGGCTTCGACCTATGCGCAGGCGGCTTCCATAGATGCCGAGAATGCACCGGGTATGCCGGCGGCCAGCAACGCCGAACTCTTCCTGTATGCAGCCCGTTCAAGTCTTGAGGCCTGCGATTTCCAGAGCGCGGACTCCTACCTTGACGCTTCCCCGGTCAACTCCTCCACGGATGCGAGGCTGATTGCGCAGAAGCGGCTCCTGTCTGCATGGAGTGCCCTCTGCAAGGCGGAAGACTACAGGGAGGCAAAGGGCGTCATCGCAAACCTTGAGGAATTCGTAGACGACGGGAAGCTGAAGGACATACGATGCGAGGTGCTCTTTACGCTCTGGTACGTCACGGAAGACAAAAAATGGAACGCCCTGCTGCAGCAGGAATATCCCCACAGTCCCGAAGCCTCCATTGCAAACGGCGACGGCGTAGTCATGGCACTGCCCTTCTGGTACTTCATGCCCCGGGCCTCCCTGAACGGCGGCGCGGCCGTCGCCATCCAGAGCAGTACGGCCGGAACCGCAGCTGCAAAAGGAAAGAATGCGTCCGTGCGCGAGCAGATAGGTTTCTTCCGCGAACGGGAGAATGCCCAGAAGCTGGTCGATCGGGCTGCAAAGAGCGGCTTTGAGGCATACTATTACAGCGAGATGCGCCCGTCGGGAACGGAATACTACGTGGTGGTCGTCGACGAGGATGAACGCGGAAGCATGGGAAACAAGTTACGAAACGCAGGCTTCGATTGTTATCCTATAAAGGACTAGGCATAGCTTCCAGAGGCAGTTCCAAAAGTCCAGGAGGACTTTTGGACAAGCCCTCTGCTACAGTTTCAAAAACTCCGGCAATGTTTTCCGACACGCTTTTGAAACAGCCTTGGGACACGCACGCGTATTAAGGATTGACCGCGGCGTGCCGATGATAAAACAGAGGGAGTTCCCCGCACGATATGGGGCAACTCCTTTGGGAGGGGAAAATTATGAGGCATAAATTTCTAGCGGCGGCTCTCTTTTCGGCCGTATTTTCAATCTATTCGGCCTCCGCGGCGGCAATATCCTTCCAAATCATCCAGCACGATCCCGCGCAGGACAAGATCCGCTCGGCCTCATTCGTTATGGAGACCGTACTGTTCGACTCCTTCTTTGATTCCGGCCATATAGCGACAAACATTCCGACGGCCGTTTCCGCAGGAGAGGCAGAAGACGAGGACATATTCTTCAACTCCCTCGCAGACGCGAAAGAAGGGAAGTGCGCATACCTGGTCATGATTACCCTGGACTACAAGGCGAACGCCTCCGGCAATCCGGATGCAGTCCTCCTCAGCAACATACAGTCGGCCAGCTGGGTCATTTACGACACGGCCGCCGAAAAGGTCCTGGCGAAGGGCGGGAAGGAGGTGGGAACCGTTCCCGACAGGTCGAACAATGCTGGCGGCGTAAAGGATTTTGCAAAGAAACTGACGGCCGACATCAACTCAGCCTTGAGAAAAAAATAGGACGCTTTATATGAAAAAAATCTGTGGCTTTTTCTTTTTACTCTGCGTTGCCCTCTCCGTATTCATCTATGCCGCCGAAGTCAAGGACGGCTACCTGTACGGAGACCTTTCCATTGCATACAACAACGAGCTCCCATCGGGGCTTTTCGCAAAGTCCAGGAACTACCTTCCGGGCGATACCCTCCGCATAACAAATCCCTTTACGGGCGAGGAGATAAGCGTTTTAAACCTGAGCAGCCTGGACGAAGACAGCGACACCGTCCTGATGCTGACGACCGAGGCGGCAAACAAGCTGGGAATCGACGTCAAGAACCCCCTGTACGTCAGGATCAGTCCCCGGACAAACAACTTTGATGAAATCGCTGTCGGTTCCGCAATGCTGACCTACAACAAGAACTCCGTTCCCCAGATGGCGGAAGCGGAGGTCGCTTCCACCCCGAAGGCCGAAGCTGAACCACAGCAGCCTGCTCCCGTCCAAGAGCCGCCCCATTCCGAGGCGCTGGCGGAAGCCCCCGCTCCGCAGGAACCGGAGCCAAAGCAGGAAATCGAGCCCAAAGTGGAGCCCCCCCAGCCGGAAGTCCAACCCCTGCCCCCCCTTCCCAAAGAAGAACCTGTCGCCGACCTGAGTTCCCTTTCGGAGGAGCCTCCCGTGGCAACAGTGGAAAAGGCCGAGATACAAAAGGTTCCGGAAAAAATGGAAGAGCCTGTGGCTGAAAAGCCCCTTGCCAGCTCTACTCCCGATTTTGCGGAGGAGACCGCCGTGCGCAGCAGCGACGGGAAGAAGACATACACGACCGTCTCCACGGTTTCCAAGACTGTCTTGGGAACGCCGGCCGATGCACGCGACGAGACTACGGTGGAAGAGCTTGCCGTCAAGAGCAGGAAGGAAAAGCCGGCTCCCACGAAGCAGAAGGCGCCGGATGTGTACGAAGAGCAGGTTCTGCCTCCGCCCGTTGACACGCCCGCAAGAGAGATAGCCGACAGGAAGGAGGAGCCGACTTACGAGGAAGCCGCTCCCCTCCCCTCCCTTGGAAACAAGGACACAGCTCCCGTGGCGGAAGCTGCGCCTGCCGCCAGCAAGTCCGACGCAATCCCCGTGATAACGGAAGAAAGCGTAAAGCTCGCCTCAAACGGACTCAAGGAGGTTCCGTCGGCAAATCTCCCCGTGGAAGAGTTTTCTCTGGAGCCATTCCATACGGCCGCATCCGGCAACACCGCCGTATACGAATACCCGCAGCCTATTGGCGGTGGACGCGCCAAAAACGGCGAGAATCCCGCTGACGGAGTACAGGAGATTCCAGTCTCCTACAGTCCCGCCCGGAATGAGGCGGCGGCCTCCAGCATGCAGGCCATAGAGCTTCCCGTCACGGCCTCCAAGAGGAAAGATCCGCCTCCGGCCTCCCCCATCGTGGAGACGGCCTTCAAGAATCCTGTCGAGGAGCCAAAGGACATCATCCAACCGGAACCGGTCGTACAGGATAAGGAAGAGGAGCCTGTCCAGGAAAAGGAGGAAAAGCCCCTTCCACCGCCGGTCCAGAACGTACGTTTTGCAAAAGATGAGCCCACTCCCCTTCCTCCTGATGTTGAAAGTCCCAAAGAGGATGAAAGCCGCATCGTAACCGACGTTCCCATGACGACCGAAGCGCCCACGGTCGCAGAGTCTCCAACGGCGATAGAAACGCCGGTGAAGGCCGAGCTGCCAAGCATGACGGAAGGTCCCAAGGCAACGGAAGCCCCCAAGCTGACGGAGTCCCCCAAGCTTACAGAAACGATAAGGAAAGCAGAAGAGCCCAAGAAATCGGATCCTCCCAAGGTGACGGAAATCCCAGTTAGGGCAGAGACTCCCAAGAAGGCAGAAGCCACAAAGAAGCAGGAGCCCCCCAAGAAGGCGGAAGCTCCCAAGAAGCAGGAGACTCCAAAGAAGGTAGAAGAGCCCAAAAAGAAAGACTCCCCCAACAAGGCGGAAGCTTCCAAGAAGACAGAGCCGCAAGCGAAGGCAGAACCTGCCAAAAAGCAGAAGCCTGCGGAACCGGCAAAGAAGGAAGCAGAGGCCAAGAAGCCCGAAGTCAGGCAAGAGGCCAAGCCGGTACCGGTAAAGAGCCAGCGGCCGGCACAGGAGGAGCAGGAAGAGGACGAGCTGGTGTACAGCCAGAGGGACGAGCTTATGCTCATTCCCAGCGGTGGAGCATCCCAATCGTATGACGGGGCTACCCAGAAGCCGGCTGCCGACACTCGGAAAGCTGAGGATACCGATGATTCCGACATCATCGTAAACAAGCAGGACGTCCTTACCTTGAGCCCGACCGACTCCATCAGCCCGGACGGCCATTCCAACGAAGGGCAGAAGTCCTATACGCCTCAAAAGGTGGAACCGAAAGCAAAGGCACCTGTTTCAGACGGCAAAACGGCCGGCAAGGCTCCGGCCGAACAGGCGAAGCCCGTACCCAAAGCCGCTGAAAAGACACCGGCGCCTGCTCCAGACAGCAAAACGGCCGGCATGGCTCCGGCCGAACAGGCGAAGCCCGCACCAAAGGCCGCTGAAAAGGCAGCGGCGCCTGCTTCCAAGACCCCTGTTGTCCAGATGCCAGGTGCCATAAAGGAAAAGGATTTGAAGGCGGGCAACTACGTCCAGTTTGCCACCTGCACAACCGATGCCGAAGCGGAAAAGATTCTCAGCAAGTACAAGAAGTACCCCATAATAAAGGTGCTGTTTGAGACGCGCCCCGGCTACAAGCTCCTCGTCGGCCCCTTGAACGACGATGAAAAGGGTGCCGTGCTGACCCGCTTCAAGGCATTCGGCTATAGCGATGCCTACCTGCGCACGATCAAGTAGTCAAGTAGATCAATAAGGGAAAGGGTCTTTCAAAGGCCCTGCTTTTGCAGCAGCTTCTTTATGAGGGCTGCGGCAGAAAGAAAGGAAAAGACGCAAATCTCCAAGATGGCAAACCAATCCCCATACACGGTATAGGGAGAGGGCCTCTTGGCGATTGGAACTGAAACCCGCCTGCCCAAGAAGCCAGAGCAAAATTCGTCCAGCTCCTCTACAAGCTTCCCTTTCCCATCTATGACGCAGGTGACTCCGCTCGCCGTGCTCCTCAGAACAGGAACCCCATTCTCGGCAGCCCTGAACACGGACATCGCAAGATGCTGCCGCTGACAGACGGGCGACGCAGCCCATGAATCATTGCAGATATTGAAAAGGCAGCAGGCCCCTTCTTTTACAAACTGGGAACACAAGTTTCCAAAAGTATCTTCAAAGCATATCGGAACGGAAAATGAAATGCCCCTCCCCGTAAAAACACTGGCCGCATCTCCTGCCTTCCACATAAAGCTCCGATCCACAACGGCTTTGTCATACAGGCCTTTCAACGAAGGGTAAAACGGCAGGGACTCCGTAAAGGGCACCAGGTGCTGCTTCACGTAGATTTCCGGCTGGGGAGGCAGGACAGGAGCCTTCTCGTGGTCAAAGACCAGGGCGGCATTGCAGTCCTCCCCATCACCATCAACAGCATGGTTGCCAATAATATAGCAGGCGGAACTGCGCGACACCAGTCCAAGGACTGACGAGACGGCATTGAAGCGATCGACGTCGGTCCGAGCGCCATAATGGTACTGCAAGGGGGGAACTACGGCAGTCTCTGGCCAGACGACAAAATCCGCATCCTGATATATGGAAAGGGCCTCTTCGGTCAAGGAAACCAACGCAGAAATATCCCGTTTGTACATACCGTCAGAATACTTGGACGAATCCGTGCCGTTTTGAACCAGCACCACAGTAACATCTTTGCATTCGCCGTCAAACTGGGAAACATGCCATCCCTGCAGGACAAAAAATCCCGAAACAAGGAAGAGCACCAGAAAAGGAACGGCAGCTTTGCCCAATTTGTTTTCCCGATACGCAACGAGGCCACGGGCTGACGCTGCTGAAAAAAAAGCACAAAAAGCAGAAGACATCCAAACGCCCCCGACAGGCGCGGCAAGAAGGAGAGGACTGAATTTCCACTGGCTGTAGCCCATGATGCCGTAACTGAATCCCAGCGGCCCAAGGGACCTGAGGTATTCAAAACTGCAAAAGACAAGGGCCATAATACAAAAGGAAAAGGCTGGATAGCAGAGGGCAAGGAGCTTCATGGAAAGGAAGCACAGTCCATACAGAAGGGAATATGCAATGACAGCAGTAAAAAAAAGACCGTGGGCATATCGTAAAATCCAGAAACACAGGGAAGCGTATGACAGCAATCCAAACACAAAGCCCAGAAAAAAAACACGCCGTACCGGGGAAGATTCTACAGCGCAAAAAACAGGAACGAGGGATATGAACGAAAGGAAAAACAAACCGTCCTTCAGCAGCAGATTAGGCTGCCCCAGGACAAACAGTACAGCTGACAGGCAAACGAGGGAAAGAGCCTTCAAAGCCCTTACCCATCTGATTGAGATGGAACGGGAAGGTTCCACAAGGCCTTCTTCAACTCCTGGCCGGAACGGAAAGCCGCTACATAATGCGGTGCAACAGAAAGCTGCTCGCCCGTCTTAGGATTGCGGGCCTTTGCACGTCCCTTCCGAAGCCTCGGTTCAAAAGTACCAAAGCCACGAAGCTCTATGGTATCACCATCCTTCATGGCATCCTTCAAACCCAGAAGAAGATTTTCAACAACATCCTGTACGATTTTTTTTTCATATGAAGTATTCTGGTATATAGCTTCCACTAAATCATATTTTGTAATCTTTTTACCAGCCATATACCATATACCCCGTCACAAAGAAATTTGAGAAAATACAAGAACCAACCGCCCCAGCCAAGCTTCAGATTCCTAGCGGGGCGGAAGATGATTCTGTCAGTTTGATGCAGCAGCCTCAGCAGCAAAATTCTTATGGAAGAATTTCATCATCCTGCTCTTCTTGCGGGCAACGGCATTCCTCTTCTTCACGCCCTTGCGGAAGGCAATGTCAAGCTCCGACTGGAACACCTTATACTTCTCTTCAGCAAGAGCCTTGTCCTTCTTCTGGACAGCTTCCACAAAAGCCCTCTCTGCCGTATGACAACGGGACTTGACGGCCTTGTTACGGATCCTGCGAACCTCACTCTGCGCATGTCGCTTCTCTGCAGACGTTTTCTTAACTGACAAAGGAATACCCCCAAAAACAAAAACTAAAAAGCCGTCAAAAAGCGAAAGCTTACCGGCTTTCTATTGAATACATCCCAAAACCGAATGGAATTACTTGAAATCCTTCGGACGGCGCTCCTGCTTCTTGCACTTCTGGCACTCGGCATAGTTGCGGATCCTGCCCTTTTCCATTATGGTCTTCATAACAATCTCACCACCGCACTCTTCGTGGATGAACTTATGTGTCGCAACTGTCGTACGAGAGTTCTTACTGGCTCCTGCCATCGCATTTTCCTCCAAATAAAAATATCGTGTTCTACACTATACAGAATTTCAACAAATTCTGTCAAGTAGATAACAAAATGCAGCCGATTGTTTTTTATAACAGAAACCGTTATAATTGTCCACATGTATGTTACGGTTCTAAAACAGCTGTTGATCATGATGGCTATAGCGGTCCTCGCATTCGCCTTCTCCAAGAGAAACAAGCTTGGAGAAGTTGAAAGCAGCTTCCTCAGCCGCCTGCTGCTCTATTTCGTGAACCCCTGCCTGATTTTCAACTCGTTCAACAAGGAATTTGACGGACAGAAGCTAAAGGAACTGGCCTTTGTCATCCTGCTGAGCATCATCCTCCACTTCATCATGACGCTGATGGTCACGATTTTCATTCGCTCCAAAAATGAAAAACAGCTGGACGGCCTTGAGAAAGTGGGAATTGTGATGACAAACTGTGGATTCATCGGGATTCCCCTCATAAACGGGGTGTTCGGCCAGGAGGGAATTTTCTACCTGACCGGCTACCTGGCAGTATTCAACATCTGGCTCTGGACCTACGGGGAATACCAGATGTCGCACAGCTTCAAGCTTACGAAAGTGCTGACAAACCCCAACATCATCGCCCTGTTGTGCGGCCTGGCGCTCTACTGCCTGCCGGCAACCCTCCCCGAAGTCATCGCAAAGCCCCTCACCTACATCAGCGACATGAACACAGCCCTGTCCATGGTCCTGCTGGGCATGCTCTTCGCCTCCTTCAAGAAGACAGGGGACGCCCCCTATGCGCGAAGGATAGCAAAAGTATGCCTCCTCCGCCTCGTAGTCTGCCCCGTGGTCTGCCTGCTGCTGGTGCTTGCAGCCTGGAAAACGTTTGCATGTGGCGCAGGACTACGGATGGAGCTTTTTGTCGCGTTCATCTGCAGCCTCTGCCCGGTCGGGATGAGCGTCTCAAGCTTCGCATGCCTGTTCAACAAGGACGCCTCCTATACCAGCCTGATGGTGCTTTCCACATCCGCCCTCTGCATCATCTCCGTCCCGACCTTCGTCCGCCTTGCGGAACTCCTCATGCCGCTATGATGAACCTACACATTCTGAAATCGGCAGTAAAAAAACTCCTGCCCTACTCACCCAAAAAGGGCGTGCACCCCCTCCCCTCCCCCGGCGACGGCAGGGAAGGCGTATCATGCATCCAGGTATTTCCGCCGTCCTCCTTCACGCTGCGGCGCTCCGCCAGCCTGGACGGGAACGTTGACTTTCCTCCTTATACCATGGAGGTTCCCCCGTACAAGCTGTTCAGCCTCGCGGGAGGCAAGTTCATATTCGGGAGGGAGGAAGTCTTCTCCAAGCAGGGCAGCATTCTGGAGGAGATAAGCGCACAAAAAGTGAATCCCCTCAGCGGAAAGAAGCTGGACCTGACGCCCCAAAGGAAAATCCACGCCAGGGTCCTCGTCCTGGGCCTGTCCAGCCTTGAGGATGAATACTACCATTTCATGGTGGAGTTGATCTTGCGATGGTGGATTTTCAAGAGCAGCGGACTGGAAGCTGACTACTACGTATTCAACACCGGGAAGCCCTTCCAGAAGGAGGCGCTGGGACTGCTGGGAATACCAGAAGACCAGATGCTGGAAGCAGGAAAAGGAGAAGTAATACAGGCGGACACGCTCCTCTGCCCTTCGCTTGTGAATAATTTTGAGCTTTCACACCTGCGGGGATACGAACTGTACAACAAGCTCTACATGCCCCCGTGGTCAAACGACACATACTCGTTCCTGAAAGAACGGAATGGACTCGGAAAGGCAGAAGCAACAAAACTCGTCTATATATCGCGCAACAGGTCAAGCCGGCGGAAAATCGAAAACGAGGAAGATCTGCTCTGCATCTTGAAAAAGTTCGGTTTCACGACCTACTATCTGGAAGAAATGCCCCTTCGGGAACAGGCGGAACTGTTCGCTTCCGCCCGCTTCGTAGTGGCCCCCCATGGTGCGGGATTGGTAAACCTCGTATGGAGCCGGGCAGGAACCGGGATTCTGGAACTCTACCCCGAATTCTACCACGATCCCGGCTTCCGCATCCTCGCCTCCACCTTGAACATGGACTACCATTACGCCATCTGCAAGAGTCCAGGGGCGGAAGCCCTTGCACCTGTGGAGGAGAACATATACGTAGACTGTCTGGAAAAAATAGAAGCATTTTTGAAGGAAAAACTGGCGTAGGCAGCTTCATTCCGGCACATTGCCAGAGTGAAGCTGCCATATTGCCCGGGCGACTGCGGCACATTGTCCGCGTGGATCTGCCATATTGCCCGGGCGGCTGTGGCACATTGTCCAAGATGCTCTGCCCATTGCCAGAGAGCCTGCGACACATTGCCAGAATCACTCTGCCACATTGCCAGAGAGACTGCGACACATTGCCAGAGCGGCTGCAGCACATTACCAGAGTGGCTGCGGCACATTGTCCGCGTGGCTCTGCCACAATGTCCGAGTGACTGAGGCCTATTATCCGCGTTGCCCTGCTCTATTGCCGTCCCTGCGCAGTTCCGCCTCGAACAGTACGGGCGATGACTTCTTGCAACTGGCCCAGTCACTTATGAAAGCGATTCACAAGAGTGTTGACAATTTCTCCTATATGATATAGTGTATGTATTGCACAAGGTTGCAGGATTAAACCGTCCACATTCTTTTAGCATCATATAAAATCTCTATTTTTATAGATTATAGATTTTCAAGGGACATCTCCGTATGGAGTCCAGTTCCTAAATCTTTTTTGTAAACTCGTAGGAGCTGCAAGCTACCAGTTTCGTTGCACGTATCCTACAACAACGGAGGGCATGTATGGCCTATACAAGACGTCGCAATTCGGACGTTTCAGAAGAAAGTCAAGTGGAAAAAGAAGAGAACAGGCAAGATTCAGCCGAGCAGACGGGCGAAGTTGCACCCGAGCCCAAGCCACGGAAGCGCAGGGTAGTCAAGAAGGCGGCCGCGGAAACTGCAAGTGCAGAAACAGTGGATACAGGCGCCCCTGCCGAAACCCCTGAAAACAACCAGCCGTCCCTCTTCGGCAATCCAGACCCTCAGTTTTCCAATTCCCCAGAAGATCAACCAGCCAGCTCCACTCCTTCAGACTCCCCCCCCCCCCAGGAGGCAGACACGATGGAGCAGCCGTTTGAGCAGGGCAGGGAGATGGATGCAGGCCAGAGGGAAGGCCGTCCCTACCAGGGGCACTACCAAAGGCGGAACTGGGACAACGGGGGGCGGAGGTTTGGCCAGCAGGCATCCAACCCCAACTACCGGGGCAACAGATACAACGGCAACGGGAACGGCTACCCGGGACGCCGCTACAACAACAATTACAACACCGAGCGCAACCTCATGCGGCTCGAGGCTGCACTTGAAGCCCAAAAGATAGAGAATCCCGAGGAATACGAGTCCAAGCCCCGCCTTGAAATCAACGCGCTGACAAAGATGGGCATGGGAGAGCTGAGGGAAAAGGCATCCCAGTACGGGTTTACGGCCGACGACCTGGCCCCTATGAAAAAGCAGGACCTTATTTTTTCAGTCCTCAAGGCCCATACCGACCACGGCGGCATCATATTCGCGAGCGGTGCCCTTGAAATCCTGCCCGACGGCTACGGTTTCCTGCGCAGCCCGCAGAATTCATATCTTCCGGGACCGGATGACGTCTACATTTCCCCCAGCCAGATACGCCTGTTCAACCTGAAGACCGGCGACACCGTCTACGGGCAGATACGCAGCCCCAAGGAAGGAGAACGCTTCTTTGCCCTCCTCCGCGTGGAAACCGTCAACTTCGACGACCCCAGAGTCGCCCAGACCCGCATCCCCTTTGAAAACCTGACGCCGCTGTATCCGAACGAAAAATTCCAACTTGAAACCCTTCCGACGGAGCTTTCTACAAGAATCATAGACCTCTTCGTCCCCATCGGAAAAGGACAGCGCCTCCTCATCGTCGCCCCCCCCAAGGCGGGAAAGACGACCATCATGCAGAAAGTCGCAAACGCGATAAAGAAAAACAACTCCGAAGTCTACATCATCGTCCTCCTCATCGACGAGCGTCCGGAAGAGGTCACGGAGATGGAGCGGTCCATCGATGCGGAGGTCATCTCCTCCACATTCGACGAACAGGCCACCCGCCACGTACAGGTTGCCGAAATGGTTCTGGAAAAAGCGAAACGCCTGGTGGAACACAAGAAGGACGTGGTGATCTTCCTGGATTCCATAACCCGCCTTGCCCGCGCCTACAACCAGACCGTCCCCACGTCGGGAAAGGTCCTGTCCGGTGGTGTGGACTCCAACGCCCTGCACAAGCCCAAGCGCTTCTTTGGTGCGGCTCGCAACGTCGAGGAAGGCGGTTCGCTCACCATTATCTCCACGTCCCTCGTCGAGACCGGAAGCCGCATGGATGAGGTCATCTTCGAGGAATTCAAGGGAACCGGCAACAGCGAGATTGACTTGGACAGGAAGCTCGCCGAAAAACGCCTCTTCCCCGCAATCAACATCAAGCGGTCCGGCACCCGCAAGGAAGAAATGCTCCTGACTGAGGCCGAACTGCAGCGCATGTGGATCCTGCGCAAGGCCCTCAACGACATGGAGGACGATATCCTGCTGGAGTTCATCATGGACAAGATGCGGAAGACCAAGGACAACGCGGCCTTCCTGAACGCGATGAATGCCGGTGTACCGACTGCCTAAGCAGGCACAGCCCGGGGCGACCCGGGCCTGTCCCGGCACTCAGACGAGGGATTGACACGAAAGTTCCGAATTCATTATAATATTGTAGTTTATCTTGTGGTATTGACTTGTTTGCTAACGGTGAGGGAATGATATTGACGGCGCATGCCGCCGGTAGGGCTAACCGGGCTTACTTCAATACCGGGCAAGAAAAGGAGTTTTTACTATGAAGAAAGGTATTCACCCTGAATACAAGGACTGCAAGATTGTCTGCGTCTGCGGCAATGTGATTGAGACCCGCTCTACGGTTTCCCCCGAGATCCGCGTGGAAATCTGTTCCAAATGCCACCCCTTCTACACCGGCAAGCAGAAGCTCGTCGATACGGCAGGACGCATTGACCGCTTCAACAAGCGCTACGGCGTTAAAAAGGCAGAAAGCAAGTAAGCAGGCAGCCCCTGCGGACAGTGCAGCTCAGACAAAAAAGGCCGGCTTCATGCCGGCTTTTTTATTGCGTCCAGTTCCACAGAACCTGTCGCGACAAAAGTGTCGCCTGGGCTCTTGAAACAGACTCATGCCTTTATGCGGGAATCCCCCCTCTTGACCTGCCTTCTCATGGCAAACAGGAAGACAATCATAAGGACAATCCCTACCAGCAGGGAAACGACCGCGTTCTGTATGAAAGCCGCAAGCAGGTAGGTGGCGAAAGAAACCACGGCAACCGAAAGGGCATAGGGCAGCTGGGTGGAAACATGGGAGAGGTGGTCGCACTTGGCCCCCGCCGAAGACATGATGGTCGTGTCTGATATGGGCGAGCAGTGGTCTCCGCAGACGGCCCCTGCCATACAGGCGGCCACGCAGATTATGGAAAGGGGGTTGCCGCTTTCCAAGGGGAAGACGCTGAGCGTGATGGGAATCAAGATGCCGAATGTTCCCCAGCTGGTTCCCGAAGCAAAGGCCAGCAGGCAGGCTATGACGAACACGACGGCAGGGAGGAAATTCAGGAGGCTTCCGGCAGTCTTTTCCACCAAGCCCGCCACATAGGAAGCGGCCCCCAAGGAATCCGTCGTTCCCTTGAGCGTCCAGGCGAGGGCAAGGATCGTGATGGCAGGAACCATTGCCTTGAAGCCTTCGGTAATGCAAGCCATGCAGTCCTTGAATGGCAGCACCCGGCGCACTATATAGAACACGAACGTGACGACCAGCCCGCCAAAGGAACCGAGCACAAGCCCGACGGAAGCATCGCTGTTGGCAAAGGCTTCAATGAAGCTTGCCCCGCTGAAAAATCCACCCGTATAGATCATCCCGACCACGCAGGATGCGATGAGGACGACGATAGGAAGCACCAAATCCACGACCTTCCCCCTGCCGGATGCGGCAGAAGAGCCGTCCGCATCATTCTGGGCTGACTGTACGGTAAAGACATCCCCCTCCATTGCATTCTTCTCGTGCACGGCCATGGGCCCCCAGTCCAGCTTGCATACGGAGATGAAGACCATCATCACTATCGTCAGGATCGCATAGTAGTTGTAAGGGATGGCCCGGATAAAGAGCAGCAGGCCGTTGGTCCCCTCAGGAGCAAAACCGGAGACTGCCGCGGCCCAGGAGGAAATCGGCGCGATGATGCAAATAGGAGCCGCCGTCGAGTCTATAAGATAGGCGAGCTTGGCACGGGACACCTTCTGGCAGTCGGTCACAGGCCGCATGACGCTCCCCACGGTCAGGCAGTTGAAGTAGTCGTCAATGAAAATGAGGATTCCCAGCAGGACAGTGGCAAGCTGGGCCCCCACCCGCCCCTTTACGTGGGAGGACGCCCACTTCCCGAAAGCGGCGGAACCGCCGGCCTTGTTCATCAGGCATACGATGATGCCCAGGAAAATCAGGAACACAAGAATTCCGACGTTGTAGGAATCAGAAAGCTGGGCAACAAGTCCGTCCTTGAAGATATGCTCAAGCGTCCCCGTAAAGCTGAAGCCGGAATAGAACAGGCCCCCGATGATGATTCCAATGAACAGGGAGCTGTACGCTTCCTTCGTAAGAAGGGCCAGGACTATGGCCACTACGGCAGGAACAAGAGACCAGAATGTACCCTGCATAAATCCTCCTGAGCCCGTTAGCACCGGCTCTCTCTATGTTGTTTCAGTCACCCTCAGCGCGGGCAGTTCCAAAGGCCCGTGGCAGATGTGCCGCCGCGGACGCTTTGAAACAAGCCCAGTATACTGAAATGCGGCAGAAAGCACAACTTTTAACCGCACAGCTCCCGGGCCTTTTCCTCTACGAGAGAAGCCATTTTTCCGGCATCATCCTGGTTCTCTGCAATAATCCTGACGAAAACGCTTCCAGCCACAATGGCTTCCACGGAATCCGCCAAGGCACGTGCCTGAGTCCCGTTTGAAATCCCGAATCCTCCGTACACCTTGCTTCCGCCCCTGCTCACTTTCTTCAGGAACTCAAGGGTAGCGGCATCTATCTTCGTATCCGTACCGGTTATTCCCGTGCGGAGCGCTGCATAGATATACGGAAAACCTGCATTGGCAAGCTTGTCCAAACGCTCCCCGCTCATGGATGGAGCCGCAACGGGAATGTTCACCATGCCATACCGCTTGCACGAGTCCGTCAGGCCTTCGTCAAAGTCAAACGGCAGGTCCGGGATAATCATCCCCTTCACCCCCGCTTCGGATGCCTTTTTGCAAAAGGCGTCAACGCCGGGCGTATAGACGAGGCTCCCATAGCTCATCAAATAGATTGGAATTTCCGGGAACTCGGAATGGACCTGCGCAATAAAGCCCAGTCCGTCCGCCGTCCTATAGCCACGCTCCAAAACCTTCGTACAGGCAGTCTGAATGGCAGGCCCGTCCGCACTCGGGTCGGAAAAGGGCAGCTGAACCTCAAGAATGCTTGCCCCGCCCCGTACGAGGGCACGTGCCGCCGCAAGGGCAAGGGAATCCGTCGGATAACCGGCGACCAGATGCGACATCAGTTGTATCTTGCTCATTTTCTTTCTCCTATGAACGGCCCGAATCCTGCCGCAGGGCAGCGGCCTCCGGCCCCTGGCCCACGGCCATGGCTTCCGCCTCGTGAATGTCCTTCCTGCTTTCCAGACGCCCTATCTCCGCGTGGAGGAAGTCAAGCCATTCCTTCGGGCGGAAAACCGGGCTGGTGATGAATACGTCCTTGTCGCCCCGTCCGCTCATGTTTATTATGACGGCCTGGTCCTTGGGGATTTCCCGCGCAATTTTCATTGCCGCAGCCCCCGCATGGGCCGACTCCAGCGCGAACAGGATGCCCTCGTTCCGGGCAAAGAACTGAACGGCCTCAAGGGCATCCTTGTCCAAAACCGATGTAAATTCAATTCGTCCGCTCCTGCCAAGGGCGGCAAGCTGCGGTCCTATCCCGCAGTAATCAAGCCCGGCACTTATTGAGCGCGTCGGCAGGGCCTGCCCGTCCTCATCCAAAAGGAAGCGGCTCTTGTAGCCCTGCAGTATCCCGTCGCGGGCAGCCGTTCCCGTCATGCGGCTCGCGTTCTCGCCGATTCCCGGCCCGATTCCGCCGGCTTCCGCACCGATGAGGCGAGGCTCTTTCTGGTTGATGAAGGGTTCAAAGAACCCGATTGAATTGGAACCGCCGCCGACGCATGCGACCATCGCGCCGATGTTTACCCCGCGCTCCTCGCACTGCCGTTTCACTTCCCGCCCTATGACGCTCTGGAATTCCCGCACTATGTCCGGGAAGGGGGCAGGCCCCAATGCGCTTCCCAGCACGTAATGCGTGCTGTCGGGGTTGGCGGCCCAGTCGCGCATCGCCTCGTTCACGGCATCCTTAAGCGTCCGGCTGCCGCTCACGACGGGCTTGACCTTTGCCCCGTACAGCTCCATCGCGGCGACATTCGGCTGCTGGCGGCGCACGTCAACCTCGCCCATGTAGACCGTACAGTCCAGGCCCAGCTTCGCGCATGCCGCCGCCGTGGCAAGCCCGTGCTGGCCCGCGCCCGTCTCGGCGATTATCCTCGTCTTTCCCATCCGCTTCGCAAGCAGGCACTGGCCGATCGCATTGTTGATTTTGTGCGCACCCGTATTGGCAAGCCCCTCGAGCTTTATGTAGATCTGGGCCCCGCCCAACAGCTTCGTTGCCGTCGGCGCAAAATACAGGGGAGTCTCGCGGCCAATGTAGTCGCGCCGTATGAGATCGAGCTCCGCCAAAAAGTCCTTGTCGGCCATGGCTTCCGTAAAAGCACGCTCCAGCTCGTCAAGGGGGCGGCGCAGGACCTCCGCCACATATTTCCCGCCATAATTGTCAAAAAAACCGTTATTGCCCATGGACTTCTCCTATCTTCCTCATCAAATCCCTCATTTTGCCCTCGCTCTTTATGCCGACGCGGCCGTAATCCTCAATTCCGCTGGAAACATCAATAAGCTCAGGCGAAAAACGCTCCATTACATATAAAACATTTTCAGGATTTATTCCACCGGCAAACCAGTTCAGTCCGTAACCTGCGTTTCCCGGCACGGGATCCTGCGCACCGCCCGTCAGCTGCTTTGAGTCAAAAAGGACCCGCATCTCGCCTTTCGAAACAAGCCGTTCGTATTCTTCCAGGCTGTCAACCGCAAAATAGTGCGGAAGCGCACGGAGCTCCCCGCCGACTTTCTCAGAGGGAACCTTGTGGAACTGAAGGGCCGTAAACACGCCTTCCTTCACAAGCTGGACGGCAAGCTTTCCCTCCTCGGAATCCACGTCCGTGACGACGGCAATCTTTATCGCGTCAAGCCCCTTCAGCCCCGGAAGCAGGGCCTTAAGCCGCCCGTCGCGCGTGACGCTCCGGGGAAAAGCATCCGCGAAAACAAAGCCCAGGAAATCCGCACCCAGCTTATGCGCAAGCACCGCGTCCTCACTACGGGTCAGGCCGCAGATTTTGACCTTCGGGACAGTTTTTTTCCCCGCTCCCGGAGAAGAAAGGCGTTCCGCATAGTCCTTCCAAAATTCAAAATTTCTTGTCGGGGACGCAGCCATAAACGAGTCCACAAGCCCCTTCCGCAGGGACGGATTCTTCGCAGCAGCCTCGCCCAAAAGGAGGCCGGAAAATCCCATCGCCCCCACGGATGAGGCGCATTCATAGGTCGTCACCCCGCTTTCAAAGATGATGCGGGCATCAGCCCCCAGTATCCTGCGGATTTTTCCCGTCATCATGCAGGGACGGAGCAGGTCAATCTTAAACGTGGCAAGATCCCTGCTGTTCACACCGCACACGATGTTACGGCTGCCAATGTGGGAGGCCAGGAACGCAAGCTTTTCCACATCCTCTTCCGTGCGGACTTCGACCAAGGCGGACATTCCCAGCCGTTCAACTTCCTGGGCCATCTCCAAAAGCCTTTCTTCAGGAAGGATCCGTGCAATCAGCAGGACCGCATCCGCCCCGGCACGGTAAGAAACAGCTATCTCCTCGGGGGACAGGAGGAAGTCCTTGCGAAGGACGGCAGGCGCAGGACGGCCCGTCTCCCGTTCAAAATCATCGGCGGCTCGGCACACGGCAGCAAGGTCGGCAAGGGAACCCTTGAAGTAGTTCTTTTCGGTCAGGCAGGAGATGGCCCTCGCCCCCGCCTCCGCATAGGAGCGGGCGGTCGCCGCAGGATCCAAATCCGGGGAAATGTCCCCCTTGCTCGGAGAAGCCCGCTTCACCTCCAAGATTACCCCCCTGCTTTCCAAGAAGGGATGGACGGCCCTAGTACGCTCCTCAGGAAGGGGAAAACCAAAGCCGAAACCTAGCTCCTCCAGGTCGGCACGGCGTTTTTCTATAATCTGCGAAAGTATGTCACGCATTCAATTCCCCGCTCACCGTCTGGATTTCCTTAAGCTTCGCAAGGGTCTTGCCGGAATCTATCGCAGAGACAGCCACCGCATAGCCATCTTTGAGGGTCCGGGCCTTCCCGCACAGGTACAGGACGGCTCCCGCGTTCAAGCCCACCGCATACCGGATCGTCCTGCGGCCAGTCCCGTTCAGGACTTCCATGGCAAGCTTGGCGTTGTCGCTCCCGTTCCCACCATACAGCTCCTTCTCATCAGCATCATTAATCCCGAAGTCGGCAGGATTTATCGTATATGCGCTCTCGCGGCCCTTCTCGTCAATCTGGTAGACGTGCGTGACCGCGCAGGGTGAAATCTCATCATAGCCGTCCTCGGAATTGATGACCATGACGCGCTTCGCTCCCAGGGACTTCGCGGCATGGGCATAGTCTTTCAGCAGGTCTTTCGTATATACGCCAAGGACCTCATATTCCGCATTCGCAGGATTCAGGAGCGGCCCCAGCACGTTGAAAATCGTCTTTATTCCAAGCGCCTTCCGTATAGGGGCGGCAAAGCGCATGGCGGAATGGTAGACCGGCGCCATCAAGAAGCCGAAGCCCGTCCTTTTTATGAGCTCAGCCGTTTTTTCCGGGCTGGCCATGATGTTTATTCCGAGGGCCTCAAAGAAATCCGCCGCCCCGGACTTGGACGACACCGCACGGTTTCCATGCTTCGCCATAGCCTGCCCGCAACTGGCGGCAACCAAGGCGGAAAGGGAAGAAATATTGAAGCTGCCCTTCCCGTCGCCACCAGTCCCGACTATTTCCGCAAGGCCATGGTTATCAAGCGGGAATTTCGTCTTCTTCTTGAGCATCACCCCGGCAGCCCCGGCCATCTCCTCGCTCGTCGGAAGCCCCCTCGCCGCCATCGCGGTAAGGACGGAAGCGGCGACGCGCTCGTCCATGGTTCCGTCCGTAAGCTCACCGATAAAACTTGCCACCTGCTCGCGGGTCAGGCTCTTTTTCTGGTCTATCAACTGGTTCAACAGCAGGACATGGGAAATATTCTCCCTGCTGTAGTTCAGGAATGCCTTGAAAAGGGCATCTCCCTTTTCGCTCGCAATGCTCTCAGGATGGAACTGCACCCCTTCCATCACGAATTCCTTATGGCGTATCCCCATTATGTCGCCATCCTTCGCACGGGCAGACACCTCAAAATCGGGTGGCAGGGTCGCCTCATCCACGACGAGCGAATGGTAGCGGGTGAAGCTCCCCTTCATCCCTATGTTCCTGAAGATGCCGCGGCCATCAGTCTGTATTTCCTCGACTATCCCGTGCCGGATGTATTTTGCCCCGACAATCTTTGCCCCGAATGCCGCGGCCATCGCCTGATGCCCCAGGCAAATCCCCAGGACGGGGAGCTTTCCCGCAAAATAGCGGATTGCCTCCATGGAAATTCCGGCCTCAGCAGGCGTTCCCGGCCCCGGCCCGACGATAATGTGGCTCGGCTTCGCTGCCACAATCTCCTCTACGCTGGCTTCCTCGGAGCGGAACACGCACACCTTGTTCCCTGAAACCCGCTCCAGGCTCTGCACGATATTAAACGTAAAACTGTCCTTGTTGTCTATGAACGCAATCATTTTGCACCTCCTTCAAACACGCTCCGCAACGCCCGCAGCTTCTCATTGGTCTCTTCCCACTCGCGGTCGGCATTCGAGTCGTACACGATCCCGCCGCCGGCCTGCAGGGTCCACACCTTATCCTGCTTCAACGCACAGCGGATTGCGATGCAGAAATCCAAATCCCCGTTGGACTGTATGTAGCCCACGGCTCCCGCATAGAAGCGCCGCTTTATCTTTTCTATCCGGCTCAGGATTTCAAGCGCGCTTATCTTTGGCGCACCGCTCACGGTCCCGGCCGGGAAAGCCGCCCGCAAGACCTGGATGGGCTTGTATTCCGGCGCAACTTTTCCCTGCACGTCGCTCACGATGTGCATCACGTGGCTGAAAAGTTCCACTTCCATGAAACGCGTAACCTCCACGCTCCCGTTCTGGCAGACCCGTCCCAAGTCATTGCGGGCCAAATCCACGAGCATGAGATGCTCGGCCCGTTCCTTCGCATCAGCAAGCAGCTCTTTCTTGAGCGACTCATCCTCCGCGGCATTCACCCCCCGGCGGCGGGTCCCGGCAATCGGACGGATGGAGGCAACCCCGTCACGCACTCGGACAAGGCTCTCTGGCGACGCACCTATAAGCTGCCTTCCGCCAAAGTCTATGTAGAAAAGATAGGGGCTCGGGTTCACGGCCCGCAGCCTCCGGTAAATCTCAAGCGCGGAATTGTCGCATTCCAGCTGCAGGCGGCGGCTGGGAACGGCCTGCAAGAGGTTCCCCGCGACAATCTCCTTCTTTATTGCCTCCACCTTCTCCTTGTACTCGCGCTCGCTCTGCTCGAGGTTCGTAATGGTCTTGACGGGACAGGCTTCTTCCGGGGCCGAAAGATAGGTAAAATCCATGTCGCCAAGACGCTTTTTCAAAGTGGCGACAGCCTTTTCCAAGTCAATCTGATGCTCGTTGTAATTCAGGGCAAAGACATGTATGGCTTCGGTGAAATGGTCAAAAACAACGTAGATATGGCCCGCAATGAATTCACTTTCCGGGATATGCAGTTCATCCGTCTGGGGGGCAAGCGTTATGGTGTCGCAGCGGGCAGCAAACTCATAGCCCAGGTAACCCAAACCGCTTGCAGGAACGGGAATCACGTTCGTCTTCTCGCTTCCATCTTCGCAATGCACTTTGCTCAAATCATTCTGGGAGGCAACATACAGGAGCGCATCCAGAACATCCGTCTTGTGCAAAACCCGGCTTCCGGGAGCAATCGTCTCCCCGGCCTCATTGCCTCCTTTATACGGAAGGCGGCGGCCGTCAATCAGGAACGCCACGCCCTCGTCATCCTGCACGATGTGGAAAGCCGGCTCAAGCAAAAGAATAGAGTAACGCTCCCGTCCCCGCGCAAAACTCGCGCTTTCCAAAATCGCCGACGCACCTATTTTCCTTGCCAAGGAAAACGGTGTGTAGCGGTCACAGGGAAGTGAAAAATAAATTGAATCTGTACGTGCCATATTTACCCCTTGTTTCTGTCAACAGAAATACAACCTAGGTAAACTATACACGACTATAACGCTTTTGTCAACAGAAACAAGAAAGCTTTTTTTAACATCCGGGACAGTTTCGCAGGCCGTTGCGACAAAGCCGCGGGAACTGATTGAAACTGCCCCATCCTCCTTTTGCCTTTTACTCAGTAGGGGAATGTCACCGCTATCCACTGGCGGGGATCGTCCATCTCGGCGGACACCTTGCCCCAGGTGAGGCCCTTGGACGTGGTCTCGCCCATCAGGTAGCTCTTTCCCTCCGCCGTGAAGCTGTGTCCGGGATGGCTGGAGACAAAGCCCGCGAGCGCATGGCTGAAGGTCGCGCTGACAAAGAGGCAACTGTCCATGTTCATCGCGCGGAGCAGGACCGCGAGCATCATGCTGCGCGAGTCGCAGTCGCTTCCCCCGCCCAGAAGCATCGACGGCAGGGAGGCGAAGTCGCTGTTGTTCTTCTCCCGCTCGTAGCCCATGTACTGCGTCCAGTCCAGGAGATGCTGCGCCAAATCGGTCTCGTCGGCGCAAGACGGGGCGAGCGCATTGTAGATGTCAAAGGCAGGCCGCCGGAGCCGGTCACAGGAGTCCCGGAAAATCATCCGGTAGTAACGCTTCCACGCCTCCTGCCAGGCGGGGCTGTTCGCATACAGGGTGAGGACCTCGTATTCCCGCTCAATCAGGTAGTCGGCGGCCTCCTCGTCGTTCTTCGCGAGGGCCGTCCGTATCTTGTGCCCGCCTATGTCCAGCTCTACCGGGACTTCCCCCGCCCCCGCCGGGAACGCATAGCTCGTGACCAGGCCGGGCGAAAAGTAGCTGCCGTAGTCAATGCAGAGGCCGTCTATCGTGCTCAGGATGAGGTTCGCGCTCTTCTCGTAGTCCGCCTCGCCCGCCCATGCGAGCAGAACAACCGTGCCCGCGTCCTCCGGCAGGACGACGGAAGCCGCATAGCCGCACATGGAGGCAGAGCCCAGCTTGAACGAAATTTCGGCAAGGGCCGCATCCTGATTGCGCCAGGAAAAGCGCTCCAAGTCGCTCTTTGCCTTGAGCCGGGTCAGGTTGTCCTCCAGTGCCGCCTGTGCCCCGCCGTAGACATCCTTTCCGTAGAGCTTGACGATGAGGCTGACCGGCAGAAGGGAGCTTTGCAGCTGGTATGAAGAGCCGTCCTTTCTCGCGTTAGTCACCGTGTAGCCCTCCGGCAGGTCAATCGCGACAAGGGGATGGTCCGTGCTTATGGAAACAATGTCCGCGAATGCCGCCCCGGCCATGACGGCCATCAGCGCGAAGGCGGAAACAAGCATCTTTACCCGTGTGAATATTGCCATTTTCAGCTCCCTCTATTACAATGGATTCGGATTATGAAAGGTGTTTCAATTCTATTTGAAAACAGCGAAATCCTCTTGGTAAACAAAGAAGCGGGCGTTTCGGTACAAGGCGGGGCAGGAGTCGCGCACCCCCTGGACGAGGAGCTTTCCAAAGAGCTCGGCTACAAAATCCACCTGGTGCACCGCCTGGACAAGGACACGGCAGGCATCCTCATCGTGGCAAAAAGCCCCGCCGCCGCAACAAAATGGATAGGACTCATCGGGAGCAAGGAAGTCAGCAAGGAGTACACGGCCATCTGCATCGGAAAGCCCGCTGGCGGCAAAGCTGGGCAGGAAGGGACGCTGGAAGGCACGGTTGAGGCGCACGGCAGGACGCAGAAGGCCCTGAGCCGCTACCGGGTGGAACGGACGGGCCTTGTTCCCTTCCCGCAGGCGGAAGGCAGCCCCTGCCCCCCCGAGGCTGCGGACGAAAAATCAGACGGAAAATCTGACGGAAAAATTCCCGGAAGCCCAGACGGGATTCCCCTCTGCCTCCTTTCCATACGGATTGAAACCGGCCGCATGCACCAGATACGCATCCAGACCGCGCAGGCGGGCTTCCCCATCGCCGGGGACGACCAGCACGGTGACTTCAAGAAGAACAAAATGCTCCGCAAGGCCGGGATAAAGAAGCTCATGCTCGCCTCCACCCGGCTGACCATCCCGCTTGACGGCGAATTAAAGACATTCGAGATTCCCCTCCCCCACCACATGCAGGACGCAGTGGGGAGGCTGTTCTAGGGAAGCGTTGATTAAAAGAGCGAATTTCGCGTTTTAGAGAATTTACAAAAAGGGCGCACGCTGCTATTTTTATTCCGGGCAAAGAACTTTTCTACCCCGCTCTCCGCGCGCTCCTCCTACAGCCGGAATATCCGGGAGTGGGTCAGGACTTCGTTGCCGGTGTCGGTGATGAGGACGTCGTTCTCAAGCCGCACGCCGCCGAGCGCGGGGTCGTAGAGGCCCGGCTCCAGCGTGACGATGTTGCCGCTCTGGAAGAGGACGCTGTCGTCGGACTTCTTGCTGACGAAGGGGGCCTCGTGAATCTGGAGTCCCGTCCCGTGGCCCAGGCCGTGCGGCATGGCAAGGCCTGCGGCGGCGAAAATCTCGTCCGCCCTCGCAGAGGCAGCCCGCACTTTGCCGCCGGGGACGTAGAGCTTCCGGCACTCGGCGGCGGCAGTCTCCACCAAGTCCAGAAGCTTCTCCTGCTCTTTGGACAGGGGGCCGCGAGCTATCGTTATCGTGCAGTCGCTCGCATATCCTTCGTAGCACACGCCGTAATCCAGTATCGAAAGCCCGCGGGTGCCCCATGAGCCGCCCGTGTAGCCGGGGAAGGCGTGGATGGCGAACGACCGGTCCGGCCCCGCCGCAAGCGTGTCAAAGCTCGTCCGCTCGCAGCCGTCAGCCCGGAGCTGCTTCTCTATGTAGAGGGCGACGTCGCTCTCGTTGGCGAACTCCCCCAAGCGGACCTTGCCCTGGATGACCTCCGTCATCGAGTCCGTAATGCGGGCGGCCTGCCTGGTGCAGTATATCTCGTACTCGTCCTTGCGGGCGCGGAGGGAAACGACGTACTCGTGCGCGGAATCCCCGACACACTCGATTTTCCAACGGCCCCCCGCCTCGGCAAGAGCCTTCTCGTACTTGCAGAAGTTCCGGTGGGAGATGTCCGGCGAAAAGGCAACCCTGCCCCCCTCCGGGCATCCGGCCTCGGCGAGCAGCGCGGGAATCGCCTTCTCCGCCGCCCGGTCATAGCGGGTGTAGGGAATCATCTTGCCGACGTGGGCTTTCTTGGCGGCCAAGTTCTCGTCCCAGGGGCAGAGGCACTCCGCGCCATCTGACGTCAGCACGAGCAGCGCGTCGCTTGGATGCCCCGTAAAATAGCGGACGGACAGGTCGCGCCCGTCCTCGCTGTCCTCGAACACCGCGGCCGAAAGCCCGTGCTCCTTCAGGTAGGAGAACATCTTCTCCCGCCTCGCCCTGAATATCTTGTCCAAATCGAATTCCATAATCGTCCCTCTCCACAAAATGCAAAATTCCTCAGTGCAGCCCCGCGGCAAAGCAACGGGCGGCATCGGGGCAAAACGGCACGAATTCCTTTCCCAGGAAACGCCCCGCCTAGAACACGAGCTGCATCACTTCCTCGGCACGGCTCACCGGGATGAACTTGAGCCCCTCCTTGACGTGGGCGGGGATGTCCTCAAGGTCGCGCTCGTTCGCCTTGGGGATGATGATCGTCTTTATCTTGTTCCGCTTGGCGGCGACGGTCTTCTCGCGAAGGCCGCCGATGGGGAGCACCTGCCCGGTCAGGCTCAGTTCGCCGGTCATCGCGAGGTTGGCCTTTATCTTCTTGCCGCGCAGGAGGGAAACGAAGGTCGTCGCCATCGTAATGCCCGCCGAGGGCCCGTCCTTCTTGGTCGCCCCCTCCGGGATGTGCAGGTGGATGCAGTTCTCCTCGAACCACTTGCCTTCCTTGTAGCCTCCGGCAATCGAGTACTGCTTGGCCCAGTTCATCGCAATCTGCGCGCTCTCCTTCATCACGTCGCCCATCTGCCCGGTCAGCTGCAGGCCGCCCTTGTCGCTGGCAAAGGAGATGCTCTCAAGGAGGAGGGTGTCGCCGCCCATGCTCGTCCAGGCAAGGCCGATCGCCGTACCGGGGACCGAGGCCCGCTTTATCTGGCTCTCGTCAAAGACCGCCTTGCCCAGGTACGTGCGGACTTCCTTCTCGCCAATCGTCCAGGACTTGCCCTCAAAGGCGGCGCGGATTTTCCCGGCCTCCTCGTCAGCGCGGGCTTCCAGCTTCTTGGAGAACTCCTCCTCCCGCTCCCGCAGGAGCTTGTCCACCTGGGCTTCCATCCGCTCCTTCCGGTCGGATTCCGTTATGGCTCCCTGTGCGAACTGCTCCTCTATCTTCTTGCGCTTGCCGTCCAGCTTCTTCTCTTCCGACTTGCGGAACTCCTCGGCGGTCGGCAGGACTTCCAGCGGGTTGTCCTTCTCGTACTCGCTGACCTTCTCGTGGATGAGCTTGCGGTTTATCTTGTCGATGCACTTCTCGTAGTTGCGCACCCCGGCCTCGCGGGCGTACTCGGTCGCAATCAGGGCAAGGGCCTCCTTGCTGTATTTGACCGAGGCCTTCTTGAGCCCGTTCTTCTCCAGGTTCTTGGGAATAAGGTACTTCTTGGCTATCTCCATCTTCTCCTGATCGATGTAGCCGGAAAGCTCGATGATTTCCGCCCGGTCAAGGAGGGGCTGGGGGATCGAGTCCAGCGTGTTCGCCGTCAGGATAAAGAAGACGTTGCTCAGGTCAAAGGGCAGATCCAGGTAGGAGTCGCGGAAATTCGTGTTCTGCTCCGGGTCCAGCACCTCAAGCAGGGCGGCGGAAGGGTCCCCCTGCGCGCTCGCATTCATCTTGTCCACCTCGTCTATCATGAAGACCGGAGCCTTAGACTTGGTAATCTTGAGCCCGCTGATAATCTGTCCGGGCATGGAGCTGATGTAGGTGCGGCGGAATCCCTTTATCTTGGCCTCGTCGTGCTCGCCACCGACGCTGAAGCGGAAGAAGGGCTTCCGCATCGCCTTGGCAATCGAATGCCCCACGCTCGTCTTGCCCACGCCGGGCGGCCCCACGAGGATGAGGACGGAGCCCTTGCCGTCGTGCTTGAGCTTGCGGACGGACAGGTACTCCAAAATGCGCTTCTTTACGTCCTCAAGCCCGTAGTGGTCGCCGTCCAGAATTTTCTTGGCCTCCTCCAGGCTGTAGCTTTCCACCGGCTTGTCGTTCCAGGGCAGGGCGCAGACCAGCTCCAGGTAGTTCCGGCTGGACATATAGTCGGGGTCGTGGGGGTCGGTCAGGTTGAACTTCTCAAGCTCCCCCTCCAGGGCCTCCTTTATCTCGCCGGTAAAGTGGAAGGACTCTATCTTGGCCTTGAACTTCTGGTAGTCGCTCGTCTTGGAGTTGGAGGCGATGCCCAACTCCTCCTGTATGCTCTTGAGCTCCTCGCGCAGAAAGTAGTCCCGCTGGTTCTTCTCCACCTTGTCGTTTATCTCGGTCTGAATCTTCTTCTGGACGCGGAGGATTTCCTCCTCCTTCTTGATGTAGACGAGGACCTGGTTCATCCGCTCGCGGACATTCAGAATCTCAAGCACCTTCTGCTGCTCGTCCTTCTCGATGTTCAGGATGGAGGCGACGAAATCTGCAATTTTGCCCGGATGGTCGATGTTCACCATGTTCAGCCGCATCTCCTCGGTGAACATGGGGTTGTTGTCGCTTATCTCCTTCATCTCGCTGACGATGGCGCGGGTCAGGGCCTTGATTTCGAAGGGATTGTCCTCGATGTCCTCCAGGTAGTCCACGGCGGCGACCATGGGCCCGGAGGCGTTCAGGGCCTTGCGGATTTTGAAGCGCTGAATCGTCGAGACAAAGACGTTCACCCCCCCGTCCGGGAGGTTTATCTTCTTTATGATGCGGGCCACCGTGCCGACGCTGTACAGGTCGGATATGGAGGGGGTGTCCACGTCGTCTTTGAGCATGACGATGCCGATGTACTGGTCGCCCTTGAAGGCTTCCTCAACCACCTTAGTATCTTCAGTATTATTTATCATAAGGGGCGTAAATATGCCCGGGAAAATCGGCCTGCCGCCAATGGGAATTATATACAGCTTGTTCGGAAGCTCCTCTTTGGCGGGAAGCCGTAGGAATTCGCCGTTGTCGCTTTCATTATCTCTGCTCATTCCACTAATATACAACAAAAGCAGGAAAAAGCAAAGCGGAACGGCAAAATGCCCGCCACCGCGATGGACTATCTGGTGTCGCCATGATGAGCTATCTGGTACCACCACGATGGCACGACCGGCCCAACAGGCGTTACCCCTGCTACGGTCGTGTCTGGCATCACCAAGACAGGCAGACCACGGTCGGTGGAATTGTCATATCACGATAAGAACAAGTTATACAAGGGAATAGCCGGATCAGCCTGATTTTTCGGAAAATGTGACAGGAGAACAAGAGAAACAGGTTGGCTTGTGGTAAACACGGGCCTCCGCCGGCTTTGGCGGGTCTCAGTTCGCCGGGACCGTCAGGCGGCGGACTACCGACCGTGCGAGGTTCAGGTCATCGGAGGAAAGGTGCCGTATGTCGCGGATAAGCTCGTCTACATCCGCATTTTCACGCCTCTTTAAGCCGTCCGCCCCCGTCACAAGGTACTCGACGCTGACATCCAACACCTTTGCGATTCTGACCGAATCCGAGGCGTCGGGAAGCCTGTCCTTAGTCATCCATGACTGCAAATGCAAATGGAGTTATCGTAAACTATTCAATCCAGAGAAAATGTGCTATACTGTCAGCATGGAAGAAGAAATCTTCATGACCGAAGAGGAATATGCATCTCAGGCCGGAACGGGTAAACTCCTGAATCCCCGGATTGACTCTACGTTCAAGGCGATGTTCACGCAGAACACGCCGGAGTCAAAAGCTGCCCTAAAGTCATTCTTGGAGGCGGCGACCGAGCGGAAGATAAAGTCATGCGAGCCGACAACGAACGAGCCTCCGCAGGGATATATGGGACAGCGTGGCTTGAACTATGACATAGCATGTGTGTTTGATGACGGACTGGCGGCTGACATCGAGATGCAAGCCTATAACCAGAAATACGATTACGGCAGGCGAGCCGAATACCAAGTCGCCAGGCTTGAGACGACATATCTCGGCAAGGGGGATGGATGGGAGAAGGCACCGAAGGTCTATCAGATAAGCGTGCTGAATTTCAATTACGAGCCGAAGGACTCAGAAGATAAAAACGGTAGCGAATTGCCAGCTGCACCGACTGTCAGCCGCTATGCCATGCGGACAAAGGACGGAAGGAAGCTGTCCGGAAACCTCAACATCATCTTCATAGAACTGCCCAAAGCGGAAGGGCTTGAAGGGACCGTTGACACTAACACTGCCCTTGAGAATTGGGCTGTGTTCTTGAAAGACGCGGACAACCCAGAAAAGAAGGATATCATAGACAAGCTTACGAGAAAACAGGAGGGGCTTATGCAGGCACAGAAATCATTGTCATCAATCAGCGAAGACCGCAGCGTCTGGATAGCACAGTACCGGCAGGAGATGTTCGAGCGCGACCGCATCTCCGGGCTTTATGCGGCCAGGCAGGAAGGGTTAGAGGAAGGTCTTAAGGAAGGTCTTAAGGAAGGTCTTAAGGAAGGTCTTAAATCTACTGCACGAAGTATGCTTGCAGACGGTGTTTCTGCAGCCCAGATTGCAAAATGGACAGGTCTTTCTCCAGAGAATATTGCAAGTTTATAACGCGGGTCAGGTCTTATGCAGGCACAGAAATCCTTGTCATCAATTACCGACATTGCCGAGATAACCGGTCTCCCCATCGCGGACATAGAGAAGTTGGCCGCCCGTCCGTAGCCAGCCCCCTCCCTTGGCGGGCGTGCCCATCCTAATGGCATGACCGGCAAGGGAACGTACAGCCTCGACGCTACGCTGGCATTCCCTGCAGGGGCTCCCCATACGCTCGCCGAGATTGCATTTATATCATACGCATATTCAGCAAATGCGGACAGGCACACAAGTTCTATGAGGCAATCAAATGCTCGCGATGGGGTCCCGCCCTGCTCCATACGCTTCCTCCGATATGACAGCACAAAGGCAGCAAATGCTCGCTTGAGAGCCCCGCCCTCTTAGGGATGCCCAATGAAGCTGCGAAATGTCATAAATTCGCCAGCTTTTCAGCAAAATTTTACATAGAGTATTACGGACGTTTTACATGGTATAAAACGCGCGTATCACACGGGATGTTACGGACGTATCACTCTATGTAAAATTTTCCGCTCGGGCACACGGCTACGCCCCTGCTTGCCCACACGGCTACGCCCCTGCTTGCCGTGTGTGTATTACGTGCGTTTCGGAATGGCATAAAGTTTCGTTTTTTTCCCGGCAAAGTTGCAAAAAAGCCCAATTCTCCATAGATGAATTTATTGACAGCGGACGTCATCGCGGGGCCGGCTCCCCCGCTCCGTCCTGCTGAAAACATCCAGAAGGAGAATTGTTATGGAAGAAAGAGAATTTTCGGAAGCTTACGCCCAGGCAGGCAGCTTTACCACGCAGGAACCGCCAGCGGCAAACCGCGAATACAAGGACAGGCTGTTCAAGGCTATCTTCGGGCGGAACACCGCAGAGAGCAAACGCTGGAGGCTTGACCTCTACAACGGCTTCCCTACGGGAAGCCAACGCCTTTCTGCAACGCAGAAAGGCGCGGGATGCAGACAGATTCGCGACCCGTGCGTAGCACGAGGTCGTAACGTTCGCGCAAGCGAACGTGGCATACACGGACCCGGACGAGCTCAAGTTGACGACCATAGAGAACGTCATCTACGTCACGATGAAGAACGACATCTCCTTCCTCATCGGAAGCCAGATGAACCTGTATGAACAACCGCTTCCCTACGGGAAGCTAACGACTTCCTGCGAAGCAGGAAGTCGCGGGGGCAGTCAGATGAATCTCTACGAGCAGCCGCTTCCCTGCGGGAAGCTGACGACTTCCTGCGAAGCAGGAAGTCGCGGGGGAAGCCAGATGAACCTGTATGAACAGCAGTCAACGTTTAATCCGAACATGCCGCTCCGTGGGCTGATGTACTTCGCCCAGCTCTACCAGATGAATCTGTCGGCGAGAGGCTTGGACTTGTTCGGCTCGACACTCGTGAAGATTCCATCCCCCAGCTTCGTTGTCTTCTACAACGGCGACAGAAAGTTGCCCGACGTGTCGGAACAGAAGCTTTCGGACGCGTTCGAGCCTGCGGGTAGCGCAACGGGCTTCGAATGGACGGCAAAGGTCATCAACATCGGCGGGAACCACAGCGAGGGGCTTCAAAAAAAGTGCAAGGCGTTGTATGATTACTCTAGCTACGTCAACCGGATGAAAGGGAATCTCAAGGCGGGGATGCCCAACCGGGAAGCCGTCAGCGAGGCCTTGGACTACGCCATCAAGGGAAACCTGCTGGACGGCTACTTCAAGTCACAGAAAATGGAGGTGCTGAACATGAGCCTGACAGAGTTCAACCAAGAGGAATACGACCGCAACAGACGGCGGGAAGGGATGGAAGAGGGTGAAAAGATCGGCTTCGAGCGGGGTGAACGTTCCGGCAAGCAGGAGACCGCCAGAAATTTGCTTGCAATGGGAATATTGTCCTACGAACAAATAGCACAGGCAACCGACCTGAGCCTAGAGGAGTTGCAAGCCTTGTAGCCCACCCGTAGACTGCCCGGCGGCATGTCGCATGCCACACGAATGTCCATTCGTGGGTGCGAAGAATGCTCATTCTGCTGTGCCACCGCGATGGATTATCTGGTACCACCACGATGAGCTATCTGGTGCCACCACGATGAGCTATCTGGTGCCACCACGATGGACTATCTGGTGCCGCCACGATGAGCTATCTGGTGTCGCCACGATAGGCAACCCACAGAACGGCAGATTGTCATGCCACGATAAAAACAAGTTATACAAGGAAATAGCCGAATCGGCCTGATTTTTCGAAAAAATGTGACGGGAAACAAGAAAAACAAGGGCGCTTGAGCCAGAGGGGATTGCCCCGCCGGCTTTTAGCTGGCCTCAGCTGACCGGGACAGTCAGACGGCGGACTACCGACCGCGCGAGGCTCAGGTCATCGGAGGAAAGGTGCCGTATGTCGCGGATAAGCTCGTCCAGATCCGCATTTTCCCGCCGTTTTGAACCGTCCGCCCCCGTTACGAGGTATTCGACACTGACCCCCAGCACCTTTGCGATTCTGACTGAATCCGAGGCGTCGGGAAGCCTGTCCTTCGTCATCCAAGACTGCAATGTATTGTAACTGATTTCTGTAGCCTTAGCTAATTCCTTTTGGGACATCAATTTATATTCCAATTCTTCTTTAACATTGTTCCAGAACGCTAGCATAGCGAAAGAATAATGCAAATGGACTTATCCCCTTGAAATTAAGGTTCAAATGGATTTATAATGTAACACAATAGTCCATTTGGACATAAAAAAATGGATAAAAGCATGTTATACAACGGAATTTCACACTCTCCTCGTCCAAGGCCCATTCCAGCCCGCTCCCTGAGCGCACGACGGGAAGGCGTGCCAAAGCCCCGTGGCAACAGCCTGTGGGACAGGCTATCCACAGCCCGTGGAATGGCACGAAATTTTTCGTGGCAAGTATAGAAACGAATCGTTTCGTATATGGAAACGTTTCGTTTCGTGTATGAAAACGTTTCGTGGCGTGTATAGAAACGTCCCGTTTCGTGTATGGAAATGATTCATTGCGTGTATGGAAACAGTTCGTGGGCTGACATGCCACGATAAAAACAAATTATATAAGGAGATAGTGATGCTCAAGTGCAAAATCTGCGGAGCACGGATAGAAGATGATGTAGCCGTATGCCCTTCATGCGGTGCGAAGGTAGCGGGCGGAGTCGAAAGCCCCAGTACAAGCGCAGGAGGCCCCACGGCAACGACTGGAACATCCGCACCGACGAGGCCATCATCTCCGGTGATTAAGACCACCTGCGCCCACTGCGGTGCGGAAGTCATCGGCGAGCACCGCTTCTGCCCCCAGTGCGGGGTCAACCTCAAGGAAGCAGCCGAGGAAAAGAATGCCGCCCCTGCTCCACAGGAACGCCGCTGTCCCCAGTGCGGAAGCGACGTGCAGGAAAACTCCCGCTTCTGCCCCGACTGCGGGATGACTTTGGAGAAAGACATCGCCACAACGCCGCAGCCAAGTGAATCAGTTCTCAAAAGCTCCGATTTCGTGCTTATTGAAGGGAATGCCAACATCGGCAGTTTCTATATGTGTACCCATGAGGTAACGCAGGAAGAATACCAAACCATAACGGGGAAGAATCCGAGCAGGTTTCATGGAGACAAACTGCCTGTAGAACAGGTTTCTTGGTACGAAGCCGTAGAATACTGCAACATGCGGAGCCGTGCAGAGGGGCTGACACCCTGCTATAGCGGAAGTGAAGACTCCGATTATGACTGCAACTTTACAGCAAACGGCTACCGCCTGCCTACGGAAGCTGAATGGGAATATGCCGCAACAGAAGGAAAGTATCACAGTCCCCACAAATACAGCGGAAGCGACGAGATAGATTGCGTTGCCTGGTACTCTGGCAACAGCGACAACAAAACACAAAACGTTATGACCAAGACACCCAACAAGCTTGGGCTGCATGATATGACAGGGAACGTGTGGGAATGGTGCTGGGACAAATATAACAGCTTCTCCTTCTGCCGCGTCTTCCGTGGCGGAAGCTGGTTCAGCAACACGGACTCCTGCGACATCTCATACCGTGGCAGCTGCAGCCCGGGCGACAGGGACCCCTACCAGGGCTTGCGGCTCGTGCGCTCCGTGCAATAGCTGCGGTCGCCTATTTTAAAATAGGAGAAAAGTGATTATGCAAAAGTGCAAGATATGCGGAACGAGGATAGACGAAGGAACCACCGTATGCCCCTCGTGCGGGGCGAAGGTCGTCAGCAGCGGTGCGATGCCTGCCGCGGGGACAAATGCAGACACGGCTGCTGAAACGGCGAAAGCCCGGGTTTCCTCGACCACGCAGGTCATAAAGACAACCTGCGCCAACTGCGGGGCAGAAGTCATAGGAGAACACCGCTTCTGCCCCCAGTGCGGGGTCAACCTCAAGGAAGCCGCAGAACAGAACACCTCCGCACCCGCACAACAGGAACGGCGGTGTCCCTCTTGCGGAAGCATAGTACAGGCAAACTCCGTCTTCTGCCCAGACTGCGGGGCAAGCCTGAGCGGACGCAAGCCTGCCACGGCCCCTACCCCACAGGCATCGGCAACAGCGGCAACGCCAGCCCCCGCACCCGCCACGGCAACAAACAGAAAGGTCAAACTCACGCTCAAGCCGACGAGCGCTTGTGAAAGCCCTGAGGTTTTCGACAATGTTCATGATTTGGTCAACTCCAAACTGATGCAGGACAGGGGCGGAGAGTGGATGCTCGAAGTGGACGGGGAGCTGACCGAGAAAGAGATGAATTTCATCTGCGACAGGGTCATAGTGCCGGGAAGAGCCATCAAAAGCCTTGACCTCAGCTGGTGCAGCACCGCATACCTTCTGAAAGACACGCAGGGGTCGGAGGAGTACCTCCTGACCCGGTGCAAAGCTCTGGAGACCATAAAACTGCCGGACAGAACCATAGAGGGCAACAGAAAGGTATCATCATCATATTACTCTTCCCGGAACGTGAAGTCGAACGACAGGTCACGCAGCTTGATTATATTCATCTGTGCTCTTTTTTTCCTCGTTTTCATCATAGGAGGAATCATAATGGGAGGGATATAGGAATGCCACTTTCCGGAATAAGGTGGATGAACTTTTTGAAAACTAACAGGAGTGATATATGAAAAAAACAGGTATTATTTCGGCTGTCGTTACGGCGATGCTGCTTGCAGGAATATGTGGGAGTGTTTCTGCTATGGAGCCTAACGCTGATGGTAAGGCGAATGATGGTAATTATGAAGTCATACTCGGTTACGACGAGCCCCTGTATAAAAAGGCGAAGGCCTACGAGAAAGCGGGAAAATATGTGCATGCACTTGCAACCTACTGGGATGCGATGTTAGCCGCACCGGTACCGGAAAATGGAGAGGCCTCACTAATAGCATACGACAATCTCTGCGAAATCATAAGGAACGGAAAGCCCGGCAAGGACATCAAATTCGACGAATTTGACTTGTATGACGGCTGGGTGGCTTTATGGAATGAATACGTGGACTACTGGACGGCGAATAACAGTTACTACTTCACGGCTAAAAGCCCTACCAGAGAGAGCTTGAATATGGATGCGCACACCGCAACCTATAAATCGGCAATAATTCCACAACGTTCAATGAAATTTATCGATATAACGCGAATCTTGCAGGAAGGTAATGAAAAGAGCCGTACTGCCGAATGGAAGAGTGTTCCTGCTGATTTCGAAAACGCGATATCGAGTAAGATTCCTTCGTACACGGACTATGTCATGGTATTTGACTTAATCGGAGGCGACGGGCAACGGCTTTGCACCTCCAAAAGTTTCACACCACGGGTAGAGACTCGTGCTGAAAAATATGTCACAGTATATAACGGAACATATGGATTAGGAGAAACATATACGTGGTATGACGGCCCCAGCTTCACCGTTGACAGCAAGACAATGAAGATTATTGACGCGGGGGACACATGGATAAAACCAGTTTCCTTGACTTGTAAGGGGAAAAAGATCCCCGTTTATTCCGTAGACTGGAGCTTCTCCAAGAGAAGTTTTAGTGAGAAGTGGGAAAAGAAAGGAATACTTGTTGATATCGAAGGCACTAGGGACGGGATTGGGGGGGGCATAGAATTTGACGCACCGTATATGACAAGGTGTGCAAAAGAGCGGAGACAGAAGGAAAAAGCCGCTCAAGCGGAAAAGGAGCGGCAGGAAAAGGCCGAAAAGGAAAGAGCGGAGCGGGAAGCAAAACTCGAACAGGAAATAAAGGATAGATTTGCTAAAGCCTCGGAGCAACCATATATAACAGTTTCTGGAGCTTCGTTCTCGATGGACTATAATGGGAAAAAAATCTCAGTGAACAGCTTCGCCATTGGTGTTACGGAAGTGACAATCAAACAGTTTAATGACATCAAAGATATGTCTCCCTTGCGGGACATCAGAAAAATAGGTCCCGTACAGGTCAACTGGTATGATGCAATTAAGTTCTGCAACCTCAAGAGCATAGAAGAAGGACTTACACCCTGCTACAGCATAGGCAACAACAGTGATACAAGTAAATGGGGAAGAGGCAATTTTGATTATAAGGCTGAAGATGTAGAATGTAATTTCTCTGCAAATGGCTGGAGACTGCCCACTGAAGCGGAATGGGAATACGCAGCAAAGGGCGGACAGAATAAGGATTCATTTAAATACAGCGGAAGCGATAACATTAACGATGTAGCATGGTATTTTTTAAACAGTAATAAAGAAGTCCATCCCGTAGCTCAAAAAGAGCCAAACACAATTGGCTTATATGACATGACAGGCAATGTCTCCGAATGGTGTTGGGATAAAAAAGATTCTTGTCGCGCTTGCCGTGGAGGATCTTATAACGATTCCAATACATCATGTGAAATTTCAAAAACACATGATACAGACCCTTATTATGCAATATGCGGTTTCCGCATTGTCCGTACCATCTCAGCTGAGACTATAGCAACAAAGACTTCCCAGAAGTCCTCCAAGAGTTCCAAGGAAGTCTCGCTAGGCTTCACCCCACAGACGCTGACCAAAGATATCCGAAAGCAAATCAATATTTCGGACAAGAAGGTGAAGGGTGTTGTGGTACGCGACATTAAAAGCGGTTCCCCAGCCAGCAAGATGAACCTGAAGGACGGAGACGTGATAACCGCCGTCAACGGCAAGAAAATCACCGACGAGAAGGACTTCAAAGACGCGGTGAACAACAAGAAGAACAAGACGCTCACGTTTGATGTCAACAGGAACGGAATGTGCTTCAAGACCGAGCCCTATACCATCCGGTAGCGGGAAGCAGAAGTCCATACAATAGGAGATAGCGATGCCAAAGTGCAAGATATGTGGAGCAAGAATAGAAGAAGGAACCGCCGTATGCCCCTCGTGCGGGGCGAAGGTCGCCAGCAGCAATGCGGTACCTGCCGCAGGGACAAATGCGAACGTGGCTGCAGGAGCAGCGAAACCACGGGTTTCCTCGACCACGCAGGTCATAAAGACCACCTGCCCCAGCTGCGGGGCTGAGGTCATCGGCGAGCACCGCTTCTGCCCCCAGTGCGGGGTCAACCTCAAGGAAGCCGCCGAGGAGAAGAAGAAATCCACTCCCGTGTCGCAGGAACACCACTGCCCCTATTGCGGGAGCGTCGTACAGGAAAACGCCCGCTTCTGCCCCGACTGCGGCAAAACGCTTGGCACAAGCAGCAACGCACAAGCAGCCCCCGCACAGCAGACAGCCCCTGTACAACAGGCACCAGCACAGCAGGCAGCCCCTGTAACAAAGACATCCTCCCCTGCCCCTGCGACGAACAGCACGGGCAACGCCAGCAAGCTCCGCATCTCGCTCATACCGGAAAGCCTTACCGAAAGCACGGCGTACTTTGACAACGTGCAGGACTTTTGCAACTCGCCCGAAGTACAGAACATGAGCGGAATGCCGACGCTCGCCGTGGACGGGGAACTGACCGAGGACGAGCTGGACTCCATCGTAGACCTTGTGGCACAGGGCAGGGAGGTAAAGGCATTCAACCTCTCCTCCTGCACGAATGCCCTCCAGCTCAAAGACGAACAGTTTTTCGCGGAGGAACTGTTCACACGCTGCACGGGACTGGAGACAGTACGGCTCCCGGACGGCAGGACACTCACGCAGGACAGCACCGAGAGTGCAACGCCAAAGAAGAAGGAAGAACTAGTGAAAACGCTTCTGGTCGGCGCGATTATAATTGGGATGATTGTCTGTATCGTCGTCTCAGCCATTACGAACAATTTTGCTGGCAACAAGACATCCGTCAGGACTAGGACTGAACCCCAGTATCAGGCAAATCAGGCTTCTGGAAATTCTGCTGCCAGAGAGAAAAATGTTTCGGAACTGAACGATGAGGGTGACAAGTATTACAATGCAAAAAACTATTTTCTGGCTGAAAAATGCTACAGGCAGGCAGCCCAATTGGGAAGCTCCTATGCACTGTTTAAGCTCGGAAACATGTATTACAACGGGGAAGGAGTACCAAAGGAGTCCAGAACGGCCGCAGAGTACTATCAGAAAGCTGCCGATCTAGGATTCGATGAAGCGAGAACCAAACTTGAAAAAATGAATTCAAGTTCAGCTGCTGCCAAAAAGTCGGAAAGTACCGCTACACAGAACAGTCAGAAAAGCGAGAGCTCAAAAAGTCAGACTACAGTTTCTGGTACAGGAAAACCGAATGCTGATTCTGTCGCCAAAAAGTCGGAAGCTGTTGCTCCTCAAACTACACTCGACTATTACCTTTCTGCTGCTGGCAAAGGGGATGCTTCTGCTCAATACACTCTCGCACATATGTATGAGTACGGTGTGGATGGAGTGAAGCAGGATTATGCAAAGGCCGCAGAGTATTACCAGAAGGCTGCCGACCAAGGACATACTGATGCACAATTCAAACTCGGATATTGTTATAGCAAAGGTCAGGGTGTGAACCTGGATTACACAAAGGCTGTCAAATACTTTCAGAAAGCTGCTGACCAAGGACATGCATCAGCACAGCACTGGCTCGGAAGCTGTTACTATAACGGTCAAGGCGTGAAACAGGATTATACCAAGGCCGTCGAGTACTTACAGAAAGCCGCAGACCAAGGCATTGCTGATGCACAGAACTGGGCCGGAACCTGTTTCTACAGCGGTCAAGGCGTAAAGCAGGATTATGCAAAAGCTGTCGAATACTTCCAGAAAGCCGCAGACAAAGGCATTGCTGGGGCTCAATATGGCCTCGGAGTCTGTTATAAAAACGGGCAGGGAGTGAAGCAGGATTATGCCAAGGCCGTCGAGTACTTCCAGAAAGCCGCAGACAAAGGCATTGCTGATGCACAGAACGGGCTCGGAAGCTGTTACTACAACGGACAGGGAGTGAAGCAGGATTATGTCAAGGCCGTCGAGTACTTCCAGAAGGCTGCCGACCAAGGACATGCATCGGCACAATACTGGCTCGGAACCTGTTACTACAACGGGCAGGGAGTGAAGCAGGATTATGCCAAGGCTGTCGAGTACTTACAAAAGGTAGCTAATCAAGGGTTCCCCGAAACAGAGTACGTTCTCGGAATCTGTTACTACAACGGACAAGGCGTGAAGCAGGATTATGCCAAGGCCGTCGAGTACTTACAGAAAGCCGCAGATCAAGGCATTGCTGGGGCACAATATGGCCTCGGAGTCTGTTATATAAACGGGCAGGGCGTGAAGCAGGATTATGCCAAGGCCATACAGTACTTCCAGATTGCGGCAAGACAAGGAAATGAGTGGGCACAGCAGAGTCTCATAAACTTGGGAGAGAAGTGGTAAGAAAATGAACAGTCGCATTCTCACCTGGTCAAGGGCCTTTTCAAGAATATAGGAGATGTTGATATGGAATTTTCCAATTTTGCTCGTAACAATCTTTTCAACGAGATAAGTCAGTTGATTACTCGATGTGGCAATAAAGCAATCTATGATGAGAAAGGAAATCCGAAAGAGCCAACATTGGTGCGTGACCTTGCAAAGGAAATCGCTTTTGGCTTGCATAGTGCTTTGTCAGCAACTTTTCCAAAGTATGATTTCCAGGTTCATGCTATATTTTGCCATCAGTTCCCGTACGTAAAATTCTGTGATGACCCCAAAAAGAGTTGTGAACTGGGAGATTTACTTTTCATTTTTGATGGGGATGATAACAAAGGAAAAGGAAATGCTTTGCTTTTGCAGGCAAAAAAAATCAAAGACATCAAATTTAAACCTGCCGGCAATGAAGAGACACAACTCAAACTGTATAAAGACTCTCCAGAGTTCACATACAATTTTTGTCCTTCAAATGAAAAAAGGAAAATACCTAATAACAAGGACTTTTCTGGTGCTCAGTATATGATGCTGTTTCCTCCTTATGACAATGCTGTCCAGTATCGCTGTGTAAAAGCAGGAAAATCAATTGTAAATACACCGCTTGTCAATATTGACTTCCTTGGAGATTGTTTAACCGGTTTATTCTCCTATGATTATGGTGCAGCATACGACAAAGGACAGAATTTCTCTGATGACTGGTCAAAGATTATTCATGATTTTTTGGACAATCTGGAAGGAAAAAACAAGCATATTTTTGATCAGCTGAAAAAAAGGGATTGTCCAACAAAACTGGCATTTTTCCCTAAAATGGACTTTTTTAATCCTTCAAAAGGAAAATATCCGTCTATTGAAACCTATACGACAAATCATGGTTTTGCAATGATTTATGAACATCCAAAATTTACTCAGCAGGAAAACAAAGACGATGCAAGTGAAGTAAATGGAAAACCATTTCTTATGGTTCATATAATCGCATCTAAAAGAGGATAGGAGAATATATCTGTTATGCCCAAATGTAAAATCTGCGGAGCAAGACTCAAAGACGGAATGAACTCCTGCCCCATGTGCGGGGCTGTGGCAGGGGCATCCCCGACCCCGGCTTCAAGTGCCTCAGTTCGGATGACTGATGTTCCGAGGGGCATTGCTCCTGTCCCGGCGGTGCAGTCAGGATATGGTGTAAGTCCTTCCCCGGGTGCTGTCCGTGCGATGACTGCGGACGATTTTATTGAACTTGGCAACCAGCTGTATGAAAACAACCCCACGCCGTCGCAGCAACGGGAAGCATTCCGCTATTACCAAAAGGCACTGTCCCTGGACGCGGACAACGCAAGAGCCCACATGCTGCTCGGCATGTGCTATTTCTATGGCACGGGCACGGGCGAGAACAACGATTTGGCCTACAGACATTTCAGCGAGGCTCACTTCGGAAACGAATGTGACGGAACCGCAATGCTTGGCCTGTGCTACTGCCAGGGAACCGGGGTCGGGCAGGACATAGACAAGGGTCTCGGCTACATTAGCGACGCGAACAGGAACGGAAGCCAGATTGCCAGACAAATCCTGCAGGAGATAGACGAGATGGCGCGGGAGCAGGAAGCCCAGGAGGAAGCCGAATACAGGCAGATGTGCAGGGAGCGCGAATGGGCCCGGCAGGAAGAGGAGAACAGAAATGCGGCCGCGGCAGCGGCCATAGGCGCGGGCGTCTTCTTGGGCGGTGCGCTGCTCGGGGCACTGTTCGGGTAAACGGATTGAATCAACAAGAGAGCAAAAAACAATAGAACGAGAGGAGTTTTGATTATGGCAAAGTGTAAGATTTGTGGAGGCAGGATTGCCGACGGAGCAACGAAATGCCCTACCTGCGGTTCCCCAGTTGGCGTAACTGCGGAGAGCCTGCAGCCCAAGCCTCATGTTGGCGGTAGTAGTACGGGTACAGCCGCTGGATTGGGTTCGAATGTTACCAGCAGGACTGGTGCATCTACAGGAACTGGTGCATCTACAGGAACCGGTTCAACCACAGGAACTGGTACAGCTACCGGGACTGGTTCAACCTCTGGAATTGGTACAACTACAGGAATTGGTCACACGACTTGGACTGGTGCAACCACTGGGTCAGGAACAACTGCGACCCCTACGCCTGCACCAGTTATTTTGAGCAAAGAAGAAAAAAACAAAAAAATAGAAAGAATAACGTTTTACGTTGGTGGAGTCCTTGGAGCATTACTTTTTATAACTTGTTGGATCGTTGGCACTATAGAGAATCGTGGCAGCGAAAGCGCATCAGCAACATCACGTTCATCGACCTCATCGACCTCATCAAGCACATCGGCCTCATCGTATTCAAGCCAGCCCCTTTCAGTGATGGGATTCACTGGTCAATCGACGAGGAGTGATGTAAAATGGAATAGTCAATATTAGTTCAGTGCCTAAACACCCTAAATTTATTTAGGCAGCAGCATTTACAGATGCTGTCTTTTCCCTGTATACAGCAGGAGGCAGTCCGCCTGGATTTACTGTCGTCACGCGCTTCGTGTTGTAA
>JAILON010000068.1 GCA_024690865.1 Treponema sp.
TTGCGCTTTTCTGAAATTTTGAAGCTTATGGACTTAAGCGTAGGGGCATTATCCTTCAAAGAGGATGTGCTGTCTTGCATAATGCCAAATAGTATATATGAAATGGCAGGAAATGTCAAACATTTCCTCGAAAAGGCGAAAAGTTTGCAAAATGTTACAAAATAGTGTTAAAAGAAATTGTATGCATAACTTGACACGATGCAAGCGATATGATACACTGAGCCAACATGATGGTTGTGTCAGAAAATAGAGACACAACAAAAGGAGGTCGGTATGATTGTTCTTGCTTCGGCGGAAGCTTAAACACGCGGAACGCCAGGCCGTTGTGTCATGGTGAACATTTTTTATTAAATAAAACTTAATTTTAAAAATGAAGGAGTCAATATGAAACATATTGAGAAAGAACTGGTTTCTGAGGAAACCATCGAGCAGGGACTGAACGTTACCCTGCATGCGAATACATTAAAGAAAGACGGCAGCTACTATGCAAGGGTGAATTCTCGCGTAGCAAATGTTAAGGCTGCCCTTAAATTGATAAAAGATGAAGACAAAGGCGTTGATATTAGTGCCATCAAGCATGGGCTGGAACTGTACAACAGGCAGGTCCTGAACTTGCTGACGCTTGGATTCTCCGTAAAGGTTCTGGATTTGGGTATTCTGACCATCAAGCACCGGGGCAAGGTGAAGGACAAGAGTGAGGCTGAGTCCATCTCAGACTTCACCGTGGAATTCATTCCGTCAGCAGACGTAACCAAGGCTGTCGAAAAGCTGAGCGTTGACGCGGTTCTGACGGTTGACAATTCCCCTGTGCTTGAAGGTATCTCCGACCTGAGCCGAAAGGCGAGCGACGGTTTTGTGACGGTCGGCCAGCCCATCCAGGTGCTTGGCAGGAACCTCAAGCTCAATCTGGAGGAGGACGAAATTTTCTTCGTCCCTCAAACTGAGCAAGGTGATGCAAAGGACAAATCCGAGTGGGTAAAGGTTCTGGAGCCTCAAGTCTTCAGAAACAAACCCACGGAGCTGAACTTGTTCGTCCCTCCGGCACTCCCTCCAGACAATCGGTACCGTCTGCTGGTCAAAAGCTCGTACATAGCCGGAGGCCGGGCACGGAAGACCGTACTCTCCGGCACGAGCGAGGAGTTCATAGCTCAGGCTGAAACCGTGTAGCACAATTCTTCCTCCGCCCATCCTGCCACACCATGGCCGGGTGGGCGTTTCAGGCGGGGAAATCTACGGTGTGCAGAACACAAGTTTCATAGTGGCAGGGACATACTGGTTCCATTCTTCGCCTTTCTTCATCGCATCCCATTGTTCCCTGTTGCCTCCGAATCGGATTTCCTCAAGCGACTCGTCTTCAGCAAAGGCAAACCGCGCAATTTCCACTACGCTCGATGGGATTGTGACGGATTTGAGCGATTTGCAGGCACCGAATGTTCCCCAGTTGATTTTTTTGATGCCGTCCGGAATCGTGACAGAAGTGAGCGATTTGCAAAAAGCGAAAGCAGCATCTTCTATTTGTGATACGCTTTCTGGAATAGTGACGGACGCAAGCGACCCGCAATTGAGGAATGCTCTTTCTCCGATTTTCGTGACACTGTCGGGAATGATTATAGACCTAAGCGACGTACATGCAGAAAATGCCTCGCTGGCAATCTCTGTAATATCATCTGGAATTCTTACCGACGGGATGTCCTTGTTGCATTTGACAAATATGCTGTCCTTTATGTCGAATGTTGGGAGATTCACTATCCCGTCAAAGCATTCCACATGTTCTGCTGGAATATTCCAGAACCAGCAGCCCCCTTTTTTCACTGAGTTCCACTGACTCATAGTACCCTTGAAATGAATTTTGCTTAAGGATGTGCAAGCTGAAAATGCACTCTCGCCAATTGAAACGAGGCTTGAAGGCAGCTTGACTGATTTAAGCGCGGAACAACTGGAAAAAGCCATATTCTTTATCGTTGTGACGGTTGCAGGAATATCGACAGATTCAAGGGAGTTGCATTCACAAAATGCATGCTCGCCGATTTCGATGAGGCCGTCCGAAAGCGTGACCGACACAAGCGATTCGCATTCCCAGAATGTATCATCCTTGATTTCGGTTACACCAGCAGGAATCACGATGGATTTAAGGGATTTGCATTTCTCGAACGTAGATTTACCGATTTCGATGAGGCCGTCTGGAAGCGTGGCCGATACAAGAGAACCACAGAAAAAGAAAGCTCTGTCACCAATTACGGTCAGACTATTCGGAAGCGCAATTGATTTAAGCGATTCGCAGCGATTGAATGCATCGCATCTTATTTCTGTCACGCAGTCTGGAACCAAAACTGAAGAAAGAGACTCGCAAGAGTAAAATACATAGTCTTCTATTTTTGACAGCCCTGCTGGAAGTCTGACCGAAGCAATAGAGTTGCATCCAAAAAATGCATCCCTCCCTATCTCCGTCACGCTGTCTGGAATTGAGACGGATATAAGCGAGTGGCAGCAAGCAAATGCATTACTTCCTATTTTTGCGGTGTTATCTGGAATTGAGACGTTTACAAGCGACTCACAAAAGAAAAAAGCAGAATCTTCTATTCTTTCAACGCTATCTGGGATGACGATGGACCCAAGTGTCCTGCATTCCGTAAATGCACCCCATCCAATCTCAACGATTCCATTTGGTATTTCCATCGAGGCAACATCTTTGTTGCAGCAAACGAACACAGTGTCCTCAATCTCAATCAGCGGGAACTCTTCCGTTCCGTCAGTGAATTCCAAGCTTTTTGCAGGAACATGCTGGTGCCATCTGCGTTTTGTCACGCCCTCCCATTGCTTTTTTGTTCCACAGTAATGGATTCTAGCCAGGGAGCTACAGCCTTTAAATGCTTCTTCCCCAATAAATTTGATTTCAGCCGGAATCTCTATTGAGCTAAGTGCAATGCAATCTGAAAAAGCCCGATGGCCCACTTTCACTATACCTTTTGGAAGAGATATGCTTTTAAGCGATTTGCAATAGGTGAATGCATCATCATCAATTACAAGCAGGCCGTCAGGTAAAGTCACGGAAGTGAGTGACTCACAGCTGTCGAATGCTTCGTTACAAATTTCCGTCACACCATCTGGTATAGAGACTGATGTAAGTGCCCCACAAAAAGCGAATACAGAGTTTTCTATTCTTCTTAGTCCTGCCGGAAGTCTGACAGAGACAAGCGAATGGCAATATTTAAATGCCTCACTCCCTATCTCTGTAACACTGTCTGGAATATAAATCGATGTCAGGGAATGGCACTCGGAAAATGCTTCGTTACCTATGCTTCTAACACTGTCCGGAATCGAAACCGATGTCAGGGAATGGCACTCGAAAAATGCTTCGTTACCTATGCTTCTAACACTGCCTGGAATAGAAATCGATGTCAGGGACCAACAATTGGCAAATGCTCCATTGCCAATGCTTCTAACACTATCAGGAATTGAGACAGATTCAAGAGATGTATAATTTTTGAAAGCATCGTCGTCTATTTCTGTCACGCCCTCTGGTATTATGGCCTTTTTTACAACGCGCCCCTCGACAACCAGCATATCTTCTGTGATTTTCATAAAGTTTCCTCCCGCCTGCTCCTTCACGCAAACCCAGGAGGCATTGTATCATGTCCACTCTGTCATTTCGTGGCAGACTGGGAGAGATTGTAGGAGAAAAAGCGATTTTGTCTCTGAGATAACAACTGCGAAAGAGGAAGCAGCTCCGCTAGAACGTCTCCGAGACGATGGACACCATCGAGAACTTCCTCGCCTCCGACTGTCCCCTTCGCAAAAACAAGGCTGTCAGAATCTGTCACCCGTCCGAGTGACGGTTTTCACCCGTCCAAGTGAGTTTTTTCACCCGCCCGAGTGACGGTTTTCACCCGTCCGAGTGCGGCTTTTCACCCGTCCGAGTGCGGCTTTTCACCCGTCCGAGTGACAGATGTTGTCCGGCAGTTCCCAGCCGACAATCCCCGTGATTTTCCCCTTGCCAACAGCTTTGCGGCATGCTAGAATACATTTATGGATGAAAATGCCGAGGAAAAGCTGGTCCGCAGGAACTACAAGGACAGTCTCTTCTGTTACCTGTTCAGGGAGAAAGAGAACGCGCTTTCTTTATATAATGCATTGAACGGAAGCAACTACACAGAAGCAGACAGCCTTGAGATTGTCACTCTTGAGGATGCCGTGTATTTGTCCCTAAAGAATGACTGCGCAGTGTACATCCACTCATCCATAGCACTGTTTGAACAGCAAAGCTCGTGGAACCCGAATATGCCAATCCGCGGGCTGCTGTATTTCGCCGCGGAATACAGCGGATGGTTATCTCAGAATAACAAGGACGTGTTTTCGAGCAAACTGATAAAGATTCCGACCCCGCAGTATTTCGTCTTGTACAATGGAGAACGAAACAAGCCTGAGAAGGTTGACCTGAAGCTTTCCGAAGCCTTCGAGAAACCGGCAGAGGGCTACGAATGGACGGCACACGTCATCAACGTGAACGCAGGGTGCAACAAGGAAATACTTGACAGGTGCAAGGTTCTTGGCGAGTATGCCCAGTTTGTAGCGGAAGTAAGGAAGAACAGGTGTGAAGGAATGCCCCTTGTGGATGCCATCAATACGGCCATAGACAGTTGTATAGGTCGGGGGATACTGGAGCAATTCTTGAAAAAACATAAAGCGGAGGTGATGAACATGGTTTTGTTTGAGTACGATGAGAATTTGCACTTCAAGACTCTACGAGAGGAAGGTCGAGAGGAAGGTCGAGAGGAAGGCCGAGAGGAAGGCCGGGAAGAAGGAATCTTCGGTGCGGTTGACCTCCTGCGGAGCTGTGGTCTTGCCGACAGCACGATAAAGGAAAAGATAATGGAGAAGTTCAGCCTGACGGAGTCCCAGGCCGAAGGCTACCTGACGCACGGGCTGGTGACCGCATAGGTATCTATGATTGCAAAGAACGATTTTCCTATTTTGGAGTTTGACACGGGAAAAGTCGCCAAGCTGAATCCGTCGCGCTTGTTGCCAAGGGCTTTGATGCGCACAGGATGACAATCACTTTCTTCCCCGATGTCATGAGCAAGCCGAGCGCAATCGGGGAGATAGAAGCATACCACGGGACAGGCGGCGGGAACCCGTTCACAGTTCGTTTCCATACACGTCATGAAATGTTTCTGTACATGCTACGAAACATTTCTATACATGCCACAGTTCGTTTCTATACACGTTACGAAACGTTTCTATACACGTTACAAAAAGTTTCATAATACGAAACGAAACGTTTCCTTGCAGAAAAGTCCTTGACGGACGCAGCGGGCATTAGTAGTTCTCCGCGAGCCGCCGTGCCGTCTGCATAAGCAGTTCCTGTCCCTGCAAGACAACGCTCCATTCCTGCGGGATATCTTTCTCCCCGGAGCAGGCATAATGAATCCCCGCCATCGCCCCTGCGACAGCACCGATGCTGTCGGTGTCCCTGCCCAGCTCCAGGATTTTGAGGATGCAGGCGCGGTAGGAATCCGTCGTAAGGAAGCACCAGAGTGCCGCCTCTAGCGTGTCCACGACATAGCCGCTGCTGGAAATTCTCTCTTCCGAAAGCTCGCGGAAGCCCCCGCCTGCGATGCGGCTGTATGCCGCGAAAGCCTCCCTGTATTCGGAATGCTTCTGCACGAAAACGGAAACCTGAGCTATCCCGCGATTCACGGCGGCATCCTTCGGCATGCCGTTCATCAGCGCGAGCAGGACGGCAAGAAAGATGTCGCAGCCGACGAGTGCAATGGGGTGCGCATGCGTCAGGCGGGAGACATCGTGGACGGTATCAAAGGCCCGCCCGTCGTCAAAGGCGTTGACCCCGTATTTCTTGCGGAGGTAGAGGACGAGCGGGGAAATCCTCATGAGCGAGCCGTTCCCGTTGTCGGTCTTGGCCCGCCCGCCGCAGTCCAGCGGGGCAACGCCGTCATGGTAGCGCATCAACGCCCTGAAGCAGGTGCGCCCCACGTCGTATGCCCTCCCGCCCGGGGTATACCGGCCTTTGCCGAGCCAGTCGCTGAAACGTCCCATTATGTCGCCGTAGTCAAGCGCATCCTTCTCGCAGAGGCTGTCGGCGAGCGCGAGCGTCATGCTCGTGTCGTCGCTCCAGCTGCCCGCCGGGTACAGGCCCGACCGGTGGGCGGTCATCCCCGTGACGTTGAGTTTCTTCGCCTGTTCCCGCGTGTAGAACTGCACCGGGAAGCCCATCGCGTCCCCTGTCGCGACCCCGAAAACCAAATGCCATGCGCGCACGTACGAGTCTCCGTTTTCCTCGTTCATAAAAGCCTCCGTCATCTTTCTGCCTCAACCTGCCCCATTATACACCGTCACTCTGTTATTACGTGGCAGAGTGGCGGGGAAAAGCTGCTTTCTTACCCTCCGAAGCCAATCCGTCTGCCGCCGGAGCTTTCGATTCTCTCGCTGCGGCACATGGCGTGGAGTTCCGCGATGTCCGGGCGGGAGCCGGTGATTACTTCGTCCATCATGATTTTGCGGGCGATGTTGTCAATCTGACCGCCGCTCAGGTCGTAGTCATTCGCGACGGATGCAACCGCGTCATCGTCGAGCCAGTCGAGCTTGGAACGCCAGATTTTCTTCTTGGCATCCAGCGTGGGAACCTCGAATTGTATCTTGAACAGGAAGCGCCGTTCAAAGGCTGCGTCAAGGTTGTCCGCAAGGTTGGTCGTGCAGACCATGATGCCGTCAAGCTTTTCCATCTCCTCAAGGATGATGTTCTGCATGGCGTTCTCGGTCTGGGCGACGCTCCCCTTCGTGACATCCGTGCGTTTGGAGAGGATGCCGTCCGCCTCGTTGAACAGGAGTATCGGTATTTTCCCTGCCTCGTCGCTCCATTTTCTCTTGCACATCTGCTTGTAATCGGTGAAAATCCGCTTGATGATTTTCTCGCTCTCGCCGAACCAGCATGACTTTGATTTGCTTATGTCCACGTGCAGGATTTCCCGGCCCGTCTCCCGCGCAATCTGGTAGACGCTCTCCGTCTTTCCCGTACCCGGCGCACCGTAGAGCAGGACCGCGATTCCCTTTGGAAGCCCCTTGCCGGCAAGGCGTTCCTGAATGGAGCACAGGTTTTCATCCTGCAAAGACGCTTTCAGCTTGGCTATCTCTTTCTCGTTTTCCGCACCGTAGAACAGTTCTTTCTGCTTGATGTCCTCCGGACTGATTACGTCCGTGCCTTTCGCACTTTTCCTGAACAGGCGTGCGTTCTCTCCCAGCAACAAGTCTTTTGCCTTCATGGTGAGCGTAAGCTTGGAATTCGTAAGGCAGCCTTTTTCCGTGAATTCCACCAGGTCAGCCTTGAGCAGGATATGGTTTCCATTTAGAAAGGATTTTGCGATGCGGAATTTCATGTCGTCCGAGCAGGCATAGGAGTCATCAATCGTCCTGTCAAGAGATGAGTCGTATCCCCTCAGGAAATCGGAGCATACCTCGTAAAAAAACATCCGTTCATTTAGGTTTTCACTCTCATTACCGGGGACGAGCTGAAGAATCTGAGAGAAAAAGGCATTGCCTTTGAATTTCTTCTCTATGTCCGCAATTTTGCTTTCCTTGTTTGGGCAAAAATCCTGACTTTCAACCGTCTCTCCGATTTTACGTACCAATGATGTTATGGAATCGTCATCCTCTTTCTTCTTGGAAAGGGTAAGCTTCCTGTTGTGCAGGATGCATTCTATCAGTTCCGGTGAAAGCTCAAACTCGTTCTTCAGGTCTATTTCCTTTTCGTCCAGA
>JAILON010000013.1 GCA_024690865.1 Treponema sp.
TATCAACTGTTTTGACATTTTACCTAGAAATTGCAAAATTTGTGCAGTTGATGCTGACGCGCCAGAAGTAGCTTTCTGGAATAAAAGCAACTTAAAAAAGTACTATTCAAGATACATTTTTCTTGGGATGCAGACATATTCAAAAGAAATGTATGAACGATATTTATCTAAGAATCTTGAAAGCAACTATTTATATTTTCCAGCGGCAACAGTTGTAAAAAGTGAGAATCTCGAAAAAGATAAAAACATATCATTCATAGGCTCAAACTTTTATCCTGAATGGATACCTGATGATCCTTTGTTTTATTCTGATGTTGCATTGAAACTTTATGATGAATTTCGCAACGACTATTTCTATCCATACAAAGACGCGAAGGAAAAATACAACGTCACCGAATTGCTTTTTATACGCGTCAGAGGGTATTATTGTGGACAAGAACGTTTGAAATATTTGCAGCAAATCGATGATTTAGGATTAAAATTATATGGCATCAGATGGTGGAATCATATTGCATATTACGATTTTGATATTGCAAAATGTTTTGATCCTACTCCAATAGTAACTATTGAAGAAAATCAACAGATTTACAATACATCTAAAGTTTCAATGAATATTTCTCATCCTTTAGCAAAATCTTGTTTTTCGTGGCGTGTAATGGACATTATGGCATCTAGCAGCTGTCTACTTACCGAAGATAAACCTGATTGGCGAAACTTGTTTGGAAAATACTTGTCTAAAGAAGTTATAGAAACCGTTCTTTACAAAGATAGATTCGATATGCGAGAAAAAGCTATAAAACTATTAAATAACGAAAAGTTTAGACTTCGTTGCGTAAAGGAACTTAACAATGCTATTGAACAGAACGGACGATGGGAAGTAAGGTTTAAAACACTTTCGGATTGTTTGAATATACCTTTATTAAATGTTTCTAAAAATGTAAACAACTTAATTTTTGTAAAAAAAGAAGAAAATGAAGGTGGCTGTTCAAATTTAACTACAAAGATCCAGGCTTTCTTCGCCTGCTACGAAAGGATTTCAGAGAAAATTAAATGCAATCAATTTCACAACCTTATTATTCTTTTTTTAATTGCATTGATACTCTTTTGTAAAGTACAGTACATACTGTCTAAAAAGCCTATCATACCAAATGATATACTGATTTTGTTTTCCTTTGGAATTTCTGTTATAGGAATAATTCTCCTTACACTGGCCTTTCTATCAAAACCTATAATTTCTGTTCTTAGAGTGATAAAAAAAATCTTTACCCGGTTATTTGTCAAATGAGGAGTTAGCGTGAAACGGATTATCTATCAAATTAGTATGTTTTTCAGACTTGAATTATAATTCACGGAAGACAAAAGACTGGATGGAGGGACTGCCTGCTGCATCTGAGAATAGGCAATCTGGGACAAGATAGAGGCATGGCCGTATGTCGGGGATGTTTTCTGAACTCATGGCCTTTCTGTTCCCTGTAATGAACGGGAGAACGACTATCTCGTGAGGGGTACCCGGGACTACCGCTGGCATTTTGCGAATATAAACGCCTTGCGTATGAAGGGGTACACATTCCCATTGACAGACGGAATAGGTTAACTGTATACTTTCCCTATTATTCTGCAAAGGGTGTCCTTATATGGATAAGCTGAGGGTTAGAAATGTCGGCCCTATTCACGAGGGTCTTGAAGGTGACGGCTTTCTGGAATTCGACAGGGTTTCCGTCCTGCTTGGCAAGCAGAGCATGGGGAAAAGCACTGTCGCAAAACTGTACGCTTCTTTTTCATGGCTTGAGAAGGCACTGGTCAGGCAGTCCATTCCTGCATCCAAGCTGAAGACCCAAAGCTTCATTCCCAACCTGATGAAGTTCCACAAGATTGACAACTATCTGAATCCGCATTCGGAAATCGAATATATCGGTGATTATTACTCCATACTTTACAGCAATTCCAGCCTTGCAGTGTCCGCTTTGTCGGCTGTAGACGACTACACGATTCCTAAAATCCAATATTTCCCTGCCGAACGGAATCTGGTCAGCGTAATCGACAAGTATGAGCAACTGCCCTATATGTCCGAATCCATCCAGGATTTTTTTATGATATATGATGTGGCGATAAAAAGCAGCGCAACACAGGATGTCGATTTACCGTTCGGAGAGTTGAAAATAAAATACAATAAACAACGTCATAAGGTTGAGCTGTACAGTGACTCATATAAAGTGCTCCTTTCCGAGGCTTCCAGCGGCATCCAGTCATTCGCCCCATATTATTTGGTCTTAAAATACCTTTCCAGCACAATGTCCCAGGCCAGAGACAGCCTGTCCTTCAAGAATCTTGCGGAGCGCAAGCTGGTTGAGAAGGAGTTCTCCAGCAGATTCGGACGTCAACCTTATGACGAGAACGAACTGAAGGAGTTTGCCAGAAAAATTGCCAGGAAATTTACAAGCTCATATTTGATTGCAATTTTAGAGGAGCCGGAGCAAAATCTGTTTCCATCGTCCCAAATGGAAATGCTGTTCAGCCTTATCTCCATGCTGGGCTTCTCACAAAAAAACAAAATAGTGATGACCACTCATAGCCCCTATATTATTCCATATCTCAATCTTGCGATGAAAGCTTATGAGATGGCAAAGGACAAAGAATCCGAGGGTAAAATCTCACATATAATCCCGAAGGACAGCCTCATAAGCTCTGACAATGTCAATATCTATGAGTTTACTGATGGAAAAATCCATCTGCTTGGGAAGAAAAGGAATATAGCATCTGACGAGAATTTTTTGAACGCCGAGCTGGACTTTACGAACGAGCTGTACAGGCAAATACTAAAGGCTGGGGCTATATGACGGATTTCTATTCCGAAAATTCTTTCACCCAGGCCCCTGTTTCCAGCATGCGATTTGGAATAACCGATATCAAGGACTCCAAGAAGCCGTCTTTTACTGTTGAGGATACCGGCTCTACATGGATAGCAACAGTCGAAAATCCCGACGGCAAAGCCATCCGCTTTACAGGCATTGACTATAACGAGTATTTTTACGATGTGCTGAAACCGTCGGACTCGAAATGTGACGGCATGCTTTTTTATGACGGGGATATATATGGGGCATTGATTTTTGTTGAGCTTAAGACGGGACTGAATACGGCCAAATGGATTTACAAGGCGAAAAAACAGCTCCTTAACACAATAGATGCCTTCAAGAAGTGCAATGCCGATGAATTCTCCCGGATAAAGCGAAGGGAAGCCTATGCCGCAAACAGCATCGATGAAAACACAGCTGTTCCCAGACAGAATGATATAGAAGATTTCTTTATAGAAGGTTTTGATTTTTACACAAAGTATAAAATCACGATGTAGAGAGCCTCCCGGACAGAAGAAAAAATTCCTATTTGATATAAAATATACAAGACATTTCCATTTCAGAATCATCAGCTTCTAAAAACAAGAAACGTTTAGATAAGCTTTTTTAAACTTATCAATATCGGCTCAAAACTTGCTCCCCCAAACAATTACAATACTCCTTGTGCACTTCCAGTCCCAGCATACGAACATCCCACAAGTGACAAAAACATTTCTTGCACCATTGAATAACCCGTGAATCAAAGGCTTGGCATCTTTATGGAAAGACCTCATCATGGATTTGCATAAAGGTAAACGGAAAATTTCACAAAACAAACATATATTCCCATCCAGATATTAAAGATGCCTTTAAACTCAAAAATACATTGAAAGGATTCAATATCAAAATTCATGATATTTTTGACAGTTTTGAGTTTTGTTTGTTTGACTTAACGAATAGGCGTGCATACATTCAGTTACGAAAAAGGACACTCATGCAAAAAACTCACAAAGCTTTTTTCATCAAACAATTCATTTACGACTGCATCTGTAAATTGGGCAGCATCATTAACAAAAACGTGATGTATGAGCTAGCGAAAATGCAGGAGCAGCAGTGGCATGCACAAGCCGTCCTGCAGGAGCAACTGAGGCAGGCGCAATCCACTATGCAGGAACAGCAGGGCCAGGTGCAAGCCGCCTTGCAGGAGCAACTGAGACAGGCGCAATCCACTATGCAGGAACAGCAGGGACAGGTGCAGGCCGTCCTACAGGAGCAGCAAAAGCAGGCAGATTTATTAGCAAACAAAGTAGACACCTATGGAATAAGACAGCTCATATACGAGACCCATGACCATTACAGGCACGTACATCAAGGCATCTTGGACCGCCTAAAACATGGCGAAAAACTTCGTTTTGCATCGTATGTCGTCTATGACACAACTTTTGCAATGCATGGAATTATGGAGCTGATGCTCAATGAACCAGAAAAGTACGATATTAAATTCGTCATCTGTCCTGACATTTACAGAGATAAAGACTTTTCACAATACAAAAAAACACGAGATTTCTTTGCAAGCCGTTACGGTGAGAAAAAAATCCTTGACGGTTACGACATGAAAAGCGGAGAATTCCTTGATTACTCAGACAAGTTTGACATGGTATATATGGCGAATCCATATGCTGTGCTTGTAAATAGGATCCATGGCATTTATTATTTGAGCAGACAAAATATTCTCCCAATCTTCATAAACTACGGGTATCTAGGTGCAAAATGGTCATTCGGACATCTCATTGAGCAACCAGAATTCAGCCTGTTTTACAAAGTTTTTGTTGAAACCGAAATCACGAAAACAGAAATTAGCATGCACTCAATAGTAGGAGGATGGAACCTCGTTTTATCAGGTCATCCCAGGACAGATGTATTAGACAAAATTAAGGAATCTTCCCACACAAAAAAAAGGATACTCATCGCAGTTCACCAGAGTGTAAAAGGAATTCCAGGACAAGAAGAGGAGCTTCAATGGTCAAACTTTTTGGAATATGCAGATTTCATACCGGCACTCGCAGACCTGTATCCTGACGTAGAATTCGTCTTCAGGCCCCATCCTCTTTTATTCACACACCTTGTCTGGTTTGACCTTTGGAATCAAGATCAGATTGACAGCTACTTGAAATTGCTACAATCGAAGAACATCATTTACTCAACCGAATCTGAATACTTGCATTTAATCAAGGACTGCGACGCAATAATCCATGACTGCGGCTCATTCATGATGGAATGGCAGTATTTGGGAAAACCTTGCTGCTATGTAGTTGATTCAGAAGAAAGAATCCGTGGACAGTTCACAAAGCTTGGAAATTTCTGTCTGGACAAGCACTTCATTGCCAACTCAAGGGAGAAAATAATAGAATTCATCGACAGGTTCCTGAATGATGAATTCCCTACAAAAGTCGATGACGATGTAAGAGAAAAAATCATGGTCAACTACCCCCATGCATCTGAATATGTGCTTGAGCATCTGCTTGACTAGCTCGACAACATCCAAGGAGAATTAATATGCAAGTACCATTCTTGTCATTGAAAGACGTGACGGACAAGTACCGCGACGAAATCCACGAGGCCGCGCTGCGCGCGATAGATTCCGGCTGGTACCTCCAGGGCGAGGAGAACAGGAGGTTCGAGGCGGACTATGCCGGCTACATCGGCACAAGGCACTGCGTGGGTGTGGCGAACGGCCTCGACGCGCTCATCCTGATTTTCCGCGCGTACATCGAGCTCGGCGTGCTCAGGAGGGGCGACGAGGTCATAGTCCCGGCGAACACCTACATCGCGACGATCCTCGCCATCACCGAAAACGGGCTCGTCCCCGTGCTCGTCGAGCCGGACATCAATACGCTCCAGATCGACGACGCCCTCATCGAGGAAAAGATCACCCCGAAGACCAAGGCCGTCTGCATCGTGCACCTCTACGGCCGGTGCGCATACACGGAAAGAATCGGGGACCTGTGCAAAAGGCACGGGCTCAAGCTCATAGAGGACAACGCGCAGGCCCACGGGTGCACCTTCAACGGGACGAAGACGGGGGCGCTGGGCGATGCCGCCGGGCACAGCTTCTATCCCGGGAAGAACCTCGGCGCGCTCGGCGACGCGGGGGCGGTGACGACGGACGACGGGGCCCTCGCGGCAGCGGTCCGGAGCCTCGCGAACTACGGCAGCCAGAGGAAGTACGTGTTCCAGTACTGCGGGCGGAACAGCCGGCTCGACGAGATCCAGGCGGCAATCCTTGACGTCAAGCTGCGGCACCTGGACGACGACGTGTCGCTGCGGAAGTCCGTCGCCCGCCGCTACATAGAGGGAATCAAGAACCCGAAGGTCACGCTGCCAGAGATCACGGACTGGAACCGGCACGTGTTCCACATCTTCCCGGTCCTCTGCGGGCGGCGGGACGAACTACAGATGCACCTCGAGTCAAAGGAAGTGGGCACGAACATCCACTACCCGATCCCCCCGCACAGGCAGGAATGCTACAGGGAATGGAACGGCCTTTCGTTCCCCATAACCGAAAGAATACACGCCCAGGAGCTGAGCCTCCCCATGAGCCAGTGCCTGACGGACGAACAGGTCCGGTACGTGATCGACGCGGTGAACTCATGGGAATAGGCGGCGGGCCGCTGGTCTCCGTCCTGATGCCTGCGTACAACCATGAAAAATACGTCCAGGACGCCATACAGTCGATAATCGGGCAGACGTACGGCAACATAGAGCTCCTCGTGGTGAACGACGGCTCGTCCGACGCGACGTGGCAGAGGATCACGGACATGGAGGCCGCGTGCAGGGAACGGTTCCCACGCGTCGTGCTCTGGAACCAATGCAACATGGGGACCTGCCGGACGCAGAACGGCCTGCTGGACAACGCCCGGGGGGACTACGTCTACCTGATGGCCTCCGACGACGTCGCCCTGCCGCATGCGATAGAAAGGGAATTGGCCTTCCTTGAAGGGAACCCGGAGTATGCGCTCTGCGTCGGCGACAGCGCCTTCATAGACGGCAACGGAACGGAATGCTACTGGGATAGGAAATGCACCGCGGTATATGACAAAGGAAAAGCAGAATACCTTACCTGGGGCGACTACCTCCAAAGAAGCAGGGGGTTCAGCTTCGCAACGGACAGATTCGGCTCCTATGGAGAGCTGCGCAGGATAAACCATATCCCGAACGGGTACCTGGTACGAAAAGAAGCATTCCGGGGTTTCCGCTATTCGGGCAAGGCGCCGCTGGAGGACTGGAGCCTGATGCTCCACATAGCGAAATACCACAGGATGAAGTACCTCGGCGAAATCCTCTTCATGTACCGCTGGCACGGGACGAACACCGTGAAGGACACCACGAGGATACGGTTCATGGAAAACGCGACCCGCCGGCACGAGGAGGAGGTCCTCGGGAAGACGGACCTGGAGAAGGCGCTGCCGGAGGTACGGGAATATATAGAAAGGAATTCTGAGGAGGTGCCCTCCGCACGGGGGCTCTTCCCGTCCGCGTACAGAAGGCTGAAGCTGCTCGGCTACAGCGGCATATTCTCCGCCACGCAGCTCCCGGCCGTCGCCAGCATCGTCCCCAAAAGGCTGATGAACAGGCTGCTTCTGAAAATCTTCTACCTTGGCGACTTCAGAATATGACCCTACAGGGGCCGGGACACATCCGCCCCATACCAGGATACAAAGGTGCGGCGGCAGGCTCCTGCCCCTCCCCGGCATAGGCTCCCCCGGCGGCGCCTGCAGAGGCAGGCCGGCGGGCCATACCCCATACCACCGAGGCATATATTGAAAAAGACCGACATCGGCGTCGTCCTCGTGACGTACAACAGGCTGGGCGAGCTGAAGAGGAGCCTGGCCTGCTACGAGGGGCAGACCGCGGCGCCCGCGTACATCATAGTCGTAGACAACTGCAGCACCGACGGGACTGCGGAGTACCTGGCCGAATGGGCGGGGAGGGAGCGCCCGTTCCCCGCGGAGGCCGTCCGCCTGCCCGAGAACACCGGGGGGAGCGGGGGCTTCCACGCGGGGCTTGCGGCGGCGCTGGGGAGGGACGCCCCGTGGGTCTGGGCATCCGACGACGACGGCTTCCCCGAGCCGGACTGCCTCGAGAGGGCGCAGGAGTTCATCGACGGGCTTGGGGAGGGCGCGCGGGACGTGTCCGCGTTCTGCGGGATGTGCGTGGACGGGGGGAGGCCCACGCCGGTCCAGCGCGCGCGCATCGTAAGGAGGCTCCTCGTCCGCCAGGAGGCACCCGTCCCGGAGAAGGAGTACGCGTCCGGCAGGCCGTTCGCGATAGACCTGTACTCGTTCGTCGGGACGGTCCTGAAGAAGGAGGCACTCATGAGGGCGGGGCTCCCTCGGAAGGACTTCTTCATCTACCAGGACGACTACGAGCACGCCCTGCGCATGGGGAAGGAGGGGAAGATATACTGCGTCCCCGGGATCGTCATACGGCACAGGGACAACTACGGCGGGAGCAGGCGCGCGTCATGGCGGGACTACTACGCGACGAGGAACGCCGTGGTCATGTACCGGGAGCACTTCGGCGGGGCGTCGCTCGCGGTCCGCATCGCGAGGAGGCTCCTGGCCGCCCTCGCCTCGCTGAACCCGGCCAAGGTGCGCGTCACCCTAGAGGCCATATCGGACGGGCTCAAGGGGAGGACCGGGGTGCACGGGGTGTACGTCCCCGGCTGGGAGGGCTAGCGGCATGGAGGTCCAGAGGGTCCTTTTCCCCGGGGAGGAGTGCGGGGAGCCTGAGATGTACTTCAGGGGCATACCCCCCTCCGCCATCGACCCGGCCGGAGGAACGGTCCTCGTGCGGCGGGGGGAAACCGTTTCCCTCGACACCTACTTCAACTCCTTCTCAGCCGGGAAGTGGAGGAGGTACACGAGGCTTGGAAACCTCATATTCCGCTTCCACTTGGAACATGCGGACGGCAGGGGCACGGGGGAAAACGCCGGCGGCGGGCAAGCCGCGGGGACCGCACGCAGTTCCGGGGGCGGCGGCCCCGGATGCAGGGTCCGCATCGTCCATGCGGTGGCGGAAGCCGACGCGGAGGGAATTGCCCGCCTGCGGAGGGACGAGAACTTCAGGTCAGACATCGAGGAGACCAGCCGGAGGATCGCGGGGCTCGTCAGGGTCCGCGAGGAGGAGCTCCCCTTCGCCCTGGAAACGTCCCGGGACGGCGGGCGCACCTCCTGCGAGTGCCGCATCGGCGGGATCCCGGAGGACGGCATCCTGTACGCGGAAATCGCGCCCGAGGCCGGCGCGCTGGTCGGCGGCATGTCCTGGCGGACCGACGCGGACGGCATCCGCCTGAACCGCGTCCGGCTCGCGCTGGGCATCTGCACATTCAGGCGCGAGGAGGCCGCCTCCCGGACGGTGCGGAAGCTCGAGGCCGCGGTCGCCCGCGGCGGGGACTCCGGGCCCTGGGACGAGCTCGCGATCTACGTCGCGGACAACGGGCGGACGCTCGGCCCGGACGCCTTCCCGTCCGGCAGGGTCCGCCTGCTCCCCAACCCAAACCTCGGCGGCAGCGCGGGCTTCGCCAGGACCATGATCGAGGCGGTCTTCCACGGCAGGGAGGAGGACTTCACCCACATCGTCCTCATGGACGACGACGTCGTGCTCTCCCCGGACACCGTCGAGCGGACATATACCTTCCTGCGGTTCGTCCGGGAGGAATACGGGGAGTCCATGCTCGGCGGGGCCATGTTCCACGAGGACAGGCGCCACTACCAGCACGAGAGCGGCGCACTGTTCGACGGCACCCG
>JAILON010000129.1 GCA_024690865.1 Treponema sp.
GCTTTAACCGGAATCAGTTAAATTGATATCCACCAGCATACACCATATTTATCAATAATGGTGGCACAACATTTACTCCATGGAAGTTCTCCGATAGGTTCGATAATTACACCCCCATCGCTCAAAACTTGAAAAGCATTATAAACTGCTTCTTCTGTTCCCATTTCAAAAACGTTAAAGGTCATGGTTTCCCACTTGTTCTTATGAACTACTTCTATGTCGCATGGATTTTTCGCTTCTGCCAATGCCAGAAAACCTTCCCCGTTTACAGATAGCTCACAGTGCTCATAAGCAGTGTTATCCTTGTTTTTAAACTCACGGGTTATTTCTGCTCCAAAAGCCTTGCAGTATGTTTCTGCTGCTTCAAAACTGTTTTTTACATATACCTGTGTATAATTCTTCATAGCAACCTCCATCTACTATTGTATTTTCGAATTTACCGCCCCAATTATCACTGCTTATTCCTTTTTTAAGTATCTATAGGTATATACCTTCTTAAAGCCAAGGCCGTCATAAAGTTTATAGGCTCCTTCATTAGTCTGAACCACCTGAAGCCATGCCGTTTTGGCGCCATCACTTTTTCCTTTTGACATCAGGGCTTTGCAAAGCAATTTCCCATATCCTTTTCTTCTATAATCCGGATGTACTACAACATTTTGAATTAGCATATAACCTCTCTCCATTGCAGAAGAGGCAACCGCTACAATCTTGCCCTGTTCTCTTATTGCAACATAATCAGTTTTGATGCAAACCTTATTCAGCATGCGTCTATATGTTGCCTGGCTCTTCTCACCAAATCCCTCATATTCAAAATATGCACAAAGCCAATCATCAATAGGTTTGTTGTGGAAGGTAATGTCTCCCCCCGGCATAGCTATATCGTCTATTTCCCGGGCCATTACATCAGTAGGTGTAACTTCCTTGTAACCACGTTCTATAAGCAGCTTCATCATTTGTTCATCACCATCCGTAAGTTTAAATACGCATGGCAGATTTTGCTCAGAATAGATTTTTTCGCAGTTTTTAATCTTTTCGTTTACATTAATAGTAGATGGATAAATCATACTGACTGAGTTAGCACGATTTGTATGTCCCTCCGAAAATTTTAATATCCAGCCATCATACTGCATTATATTCAATGCAACATGAGCATTTGAAGCCAATTCTTCAAATAAAATGATGTCTTGTTTATTGTTCTTTTTCATAGCTTAATTCCTCCTGAGCAGCCCCTGATATGTTCAAAGCACAATCTCATAATAAAGATAATCGCCGGTAAAGGCACTTTCCGTCTCGTTCGCTTTTCTATCATACAGCTTAAATCCGACTGATTCATAATTCTTTGGTGCTGCAAGATTACTGTTGGTGCATACGATGATTCTTTTCAATCCGTCAGCCATTTGAGCATGATGGGAAGATCACTTGCGGTGAAATCTCTTATTTGAATCTGATTGTTTTCTTTCCTCACGTTTTCCCCTCTGGGTTTATCATTCACCTTTTCTGACATAAATCAGCAGAAAGTTCAGAATGTCATACAACCCTTTCTCCAAAAACTCCTTATCTCTTACGCCGTATTCATGTCCCGATTCAAACCATTCCTGCCATGCGACATCGTAACAATCAGCCTCAAGAACCCTGATTTCGCACCGGCCTCCGCATTCTTTGTTTAACAGGTTCTCCCACCATTTGGCAGTTTTAAAGAGTTCGGAATCATCGCCTTCGGCCCATGTTTCAAACAGCTGCTTTATCTCACCCTGCGGTTGTTCCTTTAACCCCGGGATGGCAATCATCACATACCCCTTCTCCTTGACGAATGGCAAGATTTTCTCTGCAAATACGCCTTCCTTGCACCCAAAATAATGGTAAGAGTCCACGCTGACAATGTTATCAAAATAGTCGCGTGCAAACGGCATATCCATTGCGTCACCATGAATCGGTATAATCTTGTCCACAAGCCCGTTGTCTGTTATTCTTGTATAGTTTTCAGTTGCAGGAACCCATAGATCAAACGCATAAACGTGTTTCGCATCGGTTTCATTGGCAATAAAAAGCGATGTCAATGCATATCCGCATCCCAGATCCAAAGTGCGGTCAAATTTCACATCCTTAGGACATCTGCGGATCAATTCATCAAGCAGCCTGAATGAATTCGGGCCCATCAGGTATTCCTTAGTAAAATACTTTTTATACTTTTCTATATTGCTCATTTCAACCTCCACAAACCCCGATTTGTCATCATGCATAATATTGCAAGTTAATATCCCATTGCTTTTGCGACTATCCGGGCTTTTTCTTCTCCAAAAAACCAAATGGGGCAAACTCCATGGTTTCAAATCCCTTACAGCAAAATAACAATATTCTCATTTTATCCGATGCAATTCGTGCCATAGGCACTAGTATAGCACAGTATCGGCTATATATAAAGCATTTTCGCCGTCGTAGTGCTCCCGGCAGTGCAATTTTATCCAATTATGTCCTGCCGCTTTATGCTACTGTTGACCATCAAAACAAGAGCGGTTCCGCATGAGGACGGAACCGGAAGGAGTTGCAGATGGAAAAATCGGTTTTTGAAAGCTTCAACGAGGGAAAGCTCCGGCTCAAGGGGAGCGAGAAGGACTTTGCCGAGATTGCGTGGTCAAAGCATCCTGTCTTTGAAGGCGTCGAGCTAAAGCACATCATCACCGCAAAAGACACGGGCGGTGCGTTCAGCTATCACCTGGTGCGCATTGCACCGGACAAGAGCATCGGGAACCACATCCATGAGACGCAGCTTGAGACGCACGAAGTGATTGCCGGCAGGGGCGAGTGCATCAACGACGGTGCGCGCATTGCTTATGAGCCGGGCGTCATTTCAATCATGGGTGCAAAGGTCCCGCACGAAGTGAACGCGGGGAGCGAAGGCCTGTACCTGTTCGCAAAATTTTTCCCGGCACTGTGCTAGGGGCCGCCCAGCCCGCTCCGCGGTGCCGTCAGTGAGCTTTCCGCTCTGCGACCTCCCTGCCCGCTCCGTGGTACAACGGCCTTACTCCGAAGATGCACCGTCATCCTGCAGGGATGCCCTGTATTCCTTTGGAGTAAGGCCCACTACTTTCTGAAAGCATCTGTCGAGGTGGCTCTGGTCGCAGAAGCCTGCGTCATAGGTCACCTCGCAGACGCTTTTTTCTTCCTCAAGCAGTTTCTGAGCCTTCCGCACCTTGCACTGGATCTGGAACTGGTGGGGCGTAAGGCCGAATACCTTTTTGAACTTCCTGATAAGCTGAAAGGGACTGATGCCTGCGTCCGCGGCCATTTCTTCTATGAGGTACATGTTTTCAGGCTTGTCCAGAATGCTTGCCTTGAGTTCCACCAGCCTCCCGTCGCTAGCCACACGTGCACGACCGCCCTGCGGGTCGTCCTGCTGTTCATCCTGGGCGGAAAAGAGGATGCAGGTGACCGCCATTGAATAGGGTCTGCCATCCACCGTCTTAATCTCGTGAACTACGTCGGGCGGAATCGTGAACTGGTCTCCCGCGCGGTAGATTCTCTCCGTTCCGTCCATGATGATGCAGACTTCCCCCTCTTCCACATAGCCGAGGACGAGGTGCCCCGTGTGCGTATGGGGCGCGTAGCATTTGCGCGAGTGCCTGTAGCGTACGCACTCAATTTCATCATTCTTTTTGTGGTAGGTGATTTCACTCATTATATGCACAGTATACCATAATCATTTTCTGAACTGGAAATGAAGGAATGAAAGTATTCCGACGGGCAGGAAATACACACACCACGCAACAAGAGCCAGCCTTCCGCCGATTCCGTCGCCGCCAGAGGACATCTTTACGAACATTCCCGTAATCGGCATAAACGTGCAGCTGAAATAGAACACTCCGTGTATCATCAGCAACGCCCTGAGCCACTTATCCGTCTTGTTCTTCGGCTTCATCGAAAGTCCCGTGAAGAAAGTGGAAAGTGCCATTACACCATAGCCGAGCAGGTCGTAGTTGAAAATAAGCCCGAACTTACCGAATTCCAACAGATTTGCCGCCTGTTCATTCAACTGTTCGTTATTTACCGTAGTCAGCTGTGTAAAATAGACAATCATAATTAACGTGCCGTACACCGCCGCAAGGATCAAACCTATATTCGCAGCGACTTTGCGCTCCCTTTCGCACTCGTTGTGCAGACCTGCCGTCATCATGATAAACCCTATCGGCAGGATAAGGCAGACAAAGAAGTAGCCCATAGAAAAATTGATTATCAGGAATAGTGCGAACAGAAACACTGTCACTGTTACGATCGCTGATCCTGCTTTAGATACCACCTTGTTCAAATCCATTTACTCTCTCCTACAAATTCCATGATTTCGTATGTTCGTTGAATCCGGCAAGCTTACAGAGACGGTTCTTAATGCGGCGCATCGCTTCAATGTGCATGATCCAGTGGCGTGAAAAAGGCATCTGCTCATCTCCGGCAATCATTTCGTGAGCCACGATATCTTCTATCCTGAATATATGCCATATAGAATACGCGAGCGTTTTGCTGTGATATCCGTCAGCCCGGTTTGCTGTCTGGTTCACTTCAAATCTACCGTTCCAACAAAAATTTTACAAGCTCTATGCTGCCATCTCTTTCTGTACCGGCAATCTGAAATCCGCATTTTTCCGTATAGAATCTGATATTTTCACGCTTATGCAAAGGTGTTACCAAAGTCAGCCGCTTCCAGTCATCGTAATAGCTCTGCACAAACTTTATAGCCTGTGTGCCAATTCCTTTTCCCTGATACTACGGGATGACGCACAGGCATCCGATTTCATATTCCTGTGGTCCGCCTGTATGGCACGATACACAGCCGACAGGTTTCGTGCCATACAGAATGATATGCTTAGTGGATGAACGTATGGATTCTTCCATCATTTCGATTGTCTTTCCATATCCTGGACATGTTCCGAATCGTTTATAATCGCTAAAAAAGGAAGCATTATATATATCGACCAGAAGTCCGGCATCATCAACCACCGCCTGTTTAAAATGTACAATCATACCTGATTCCCTTCTCACGATTTCCTGTTTACATCACCCAGTAGACTGGATACTCTGTTTCGGCTTCAAAGCCGAATTTCTCTGCCAGATGCCGGGAAACGTCATTTTGCGCGTCCCAATGGACAGTGATGCCGCGTTTCATGCAATCCTGCAGCATCCGGGCAATACATGCAGTAGCCAGATTTTTTCCCTGATGAGCCTCTTTTGTGGATACATCCAGCTCCACTTCACTGTTCATGCTCAGAAACGAAGATGCCGCTGCCACAATTTCGCCGCCATAATACACAACAGCGCCGGATCCCTCCGACTGAAAAGCGGGCCAGCAGGAATAATTCTTCCCATGGGAAAACGGATGCTGTTCAAACGCGGCCTCATCCATACCGGTCAGCAGGTAGCCTTCCGGGATTTCAATAGTAGTCGGCATGGTGAATCGGCATGAAGGTTTCATCGCCGTTCGCCGGTATATTACCGCATCGGGATACCGTGCCTGTATCTGCACTTCCCACTCGTTAGTCAAACATACCAGCGGCCTGTTTCTGAAAGCTGAGTCCACCCGGGCAATGGATTCCGCCTCCGGTTCCCCGTCCAGATAGACAAACAGCGCGTCCGTGATACTGCTCCGGTCGAACTGTTCCCGTTTGCCAAAAACGCCCTGCAGGGCTGCCCGATATAAAAGAGGAATATTCATATTATATTTCCTTCCTGAAGCAGATAATCCGGTTTGCTTCCGTGAATTCCGATTGCTTTTGTAAGTTACCCTGCAATGTAACCATTCCATTCTTTCTTAAGCAGCCTGTACTCCACGCGTGTCTTCATCTTTCCGTCATGCCACTCATAATCAAGATGCTCGGCTTCTTTAATGAACCCATTCTTTTGCATAACCTTTTCGGAGCCTCTATTTTCTGCAAGGCATCCGGTCGTAACCCTATAGACATTGTTCTGAGTAAAGGCATATTCCAAAACTTTGTGAACTGCCTCGGTTACATACCCGTTTCCCCAGAACTTCGGATACGTAAAATAGCCCAGATGAACAATCTTTCCCACCGGGGTGTCATCTATGACTGTATAACCTATGCTTCCGACCTGTTCATGAGTATTCTTCAGTTCCATATGCAGGAAATAAAACTTTCTGTCGTCTTTCTCCATGTCCGCAAGCACATCTTTGAATTCTGCCCTGGCATCATCAATAGAATGCAGCTTTATATCCTGCAAATAGTACATTGTCTTATCATCAGTTTTCAGCTTGAAATATGCATCAAAATCGCCATCGCATAAATCCCTCAAGATAAGCCTGTCTGTTTCTAAATAAATCATATCTTCTACAATTCCCGATTTGTATAGTATTACTCTTCTCCAAATCCTGCATACGGGATGCCGTTGATCAGACATTCCGCCGCATCTTCAATATCTTCATAATCAAGTTCCTCACCTTCCCGGGCGCAGCATTCCAATTCATCCACGATGTTTTCAATCAAATTTCTCCTTTCTATAAACTTGAAGTTTTCCATTCTTCCCGCGTGATGGCAAAGGCATAGGAAATCGTATTCTTCGGATCGGGATATTCCTTCAGCTTTTTCATGCCGTTGGCCAGAGCCGTGCGCCAGGAACCCTCGTTGGTATATTTCATGTATGAATAGAGCACGTTGTACTTTGTGTTCAGGAAGGCCCAGTCGCGAACAGCACGGGCAGCTTCCTTTGCAAAACCCCGCCGCCAGTATTTCTTATGGATGTGATAGCCGATTTCCGGCAGCATCTCGCCGTCGATGTTCTGCATTGTGATGCCGCAGTCGCCGATGAATTCCCCGGTCTCCTTGAGCACCACCGCCCAAAGGCCGAAGCCGTACTGCGCATAGTTTTCAAGGTTCCATTCAATCCAGCGTCTGGTCCGCGCTTCGTCAAAGGGAGCCGGATAATGCTGCATCGTTTCGGCATCAGACATGATTTCATAGAGGGCATCATAATCATCACGTGTGTACTCCCGCAAGAGGAGACGTTCTGTTTCTATCCGCATTTTAACCTTTCTTCCAGAAGGTCCAGTGGGATCCTTTTCCGTAGCCGATTTTCTTGTAGAACTCATCTCCGCCGCCTGTCATGTGCGTTGCGCCAAGCGCTTTCATCCTGCGGTAATGCTCGGTAAGCGCAGCGGCGGCAAGCCCCTTCCTCCGATGGTCCGGGTGCGTGCAAAGCGGTTCCATGTACGCAAGCTTATTCTGCGGAACCCACCACATGCCGGAAAAGCAGACATACTCTTCGTTTGTATCCGCCAGTATGATGTTGTATTCCGGGGTCGCATGCGGAGACGGCGACAGGAATGATCTCCATCCGCTTTTGTGCGATTTTGCAGGGGTCCAGTCCAAAGAGTCGTCGTATTTATCCCAGTCCTTGAACTCGCCTTTTTCACCGTGGCCAAAACCATACCAGCAGAGTTTCGAGCACTTCACAATGTCGATATGCTCCGGCCCGACAAAATGATATCCTTCCGGCAGCTCGTAATTCAGCTCATTCTTAAAATCAAAGATAAGGTCTTCATATTCGAAAACCTGTTTGAATCCGCGTTTTGCCGCCGCATCTTTCAGGAACTGCTGGCCGCCGGATAAGACAAGCTGCTGCTCGCCGCCAAAATGAGGCATTGTCGTAACCGCATACTCGACAAGCTCATCTGCCAGAAACTCATAGCCCTTGCGCACGTTGAAATAGATGTCCGTCACCGGAGCTTCGTAATACACAAAGGCAACGACTTTGTCTCCGTCAAACCAGAGCCTGTCCAGGAACGAATAGGAAGTATCCATCCATGAGGAAGAGAGCGCGTATTCAAAGAACGGAGCCGCCCGTCCACCATCATTTTCCCTGTCGTAGATTTCGACAAGGAAATTCCAAACGACATTGATATCTGATAATATGTTGAATTGTCTCGTCGTTATGTTCATTTCTCAACTCCTTTTCCCCTGAATGATCAGGGAAAGGGGAAAACCGCTGTGATCAAGCGAAGTAAAGCCGCCGCTGATATCGTAGTCGAACTCCTGCAGGCCGGTCACAACAATTCCGTTGCCGCACATCCCCGAAACAATTTCCGACAGCGGATGGCTATAGTCGGTAAAAGTCTTTGACCGGTAGCTTTTCTGCGTCATGTAGTACATGCCGTCATTCCCAACCCATTCGTGCTCAAAGTAGGAATACCGGCACGCGGTCCGGTGCTCCGGATCGAACAGCTCTTCGCCCTCCGTGGCAAGCATATTCGTGCAGGGGTGCTGCTCATTGATCACGATGACGGCTCCCGGCTTCATGCATTTTGCGACGACCGCAAAAAAGCGCTTCAGATCGCGGAACCAGCAGAGCGCGCCGATCGTGATGAGCACCACATCCAGCTGTTCCCGGTAGCGGTCATCGATATCATAGATATTCACCGCTTCAAACGTGCACGGCAGCTGCAGTTCCTTTGCTTTTTCATTGGCGAACGCCACCTGGTTTTCGGCAATGTCAAAGCCGATTCCTTGCTTTGCCCTGCCGCTTTTGACCAGGGAAAGCAGTTCCCGCCCGTTATTGCAGCAGAACTGGCCTATCACGGCGCCTTCTGTATGGAGCTTTTGCAGCGCGCTTTTTGTTTCCGCGTTGAAGAACGGATATGCTTCCGTCCGGACGCGCTCTGTAATGTCGGCACCCCAGGAAGCAGCCCTGTTCTCAAAGGCCTCTTCCCATGCCGCCTTGTTTCCTGCAATATACGTATCCATAAAAGCTCCTTCAGTTCTTCCTCTCATAGAGATAATTATTGATATGTTACTCCAAAATAGTCAAGATCAGCTTTCATTGCATCCTGTCCTGTCAGACAGGTATCCCGCAAACAGCCTCTTTCATGATTCCACTCTTTTATTCCGCGGTAGTAGAACAGCTTTAATTCTTCCGTAATGATAAACGGCACTATATTGTATTTCAGGCATTCCTTGAACATAATCAACCGGCCTATACGGCCATTGCCGTCCTGAAATGGATGTATCGTTTCAAAACGGACATGAAAATCGAGAATATCCTCGAATGATATTTCCTTTTTGGCATTGTATTCTGCAAGCAGCGATTTCATGTTCCGGGATACATCCGCAGCTTTCGTGGTTTCGCTTCCGCCCGCTTCATTTTCCAGCATCTTGTAGTCACCGACCCTAAACCATGATTTTTGGGCATCTGTCGTTCCCGTCTTCAGAATGTAATGCAGCTGCTTTACAAAGCTTTCGGAAAGCTTTGTATGTGCAGCTTCTATAATGACATCAACACAGCGGAAGTGATTGACGGTTTCGATGATATCATCAACCTTTACCGCTTCATCCGTAATTCCGAGCGTCTTCGTTTCAAAGATAAAGCGCGTCTGGTCGTGCGTCAGTTTTGAACCTTCGATGTGGTTAGAGTTATAGGTAAGGTCTATTTGGATTTTATGATAGATTCCACCTTTGAGCGAGGCTTCTTTTTCACGTCGCAAAAAAGACAAAAGCGTGTTTTCCGCTTCAACATGGCGGGATTTACGAACGGGCTTTTCGGTCGAAGACGGTATTTTCCAGGTCTTTCCTTCCACCAAAGCTCCCGGAACCCTCCCTTGCGCACAATAATTCCTGACGCTCCGTTCACTCAAACCCCATCTTGCAGCGGCTTCTTCTACAGAACTATATGAAATTCGTGCCATAGGCAGTATTATAGCACGGTATCGGCAATTTATAAAGCGTTTTCGCCATGATTAAGCCCGCTTTATTTTGCCGATACCGTAATCTCAGCGGAAACGCTTTCCACAAGACGAATTCGCTTATGCAGTTTGTATACCCGAGTATACAAATTGCATAAATCATGCTATACTGGACGTATGCTCATAGATAACTTGCCTCCAAAACCGCCCGTCCCATGTCATGGCGACGACATGGCTGTCCGTCAGCCTGTTTCAAAAAGCAACAGGCTGTTTCTTTCCCTGCCGAGCACTCCATGATATAATAAAAACATCACATCGAAGGAGGAATCCATGCCAAGACCAACCACGAAGGACGACCTGCTCAAGGCGGCGAAGGAAAACTACGAGACGCTGATGGCGTTCATCGACGGGATGACGGAGAAGGAGCTTTCCACCCCGTTCGACTTTTCAGGACAGCCGAGCAAGAAGGAGGCCCACTGGAGCCGCGACAAGAACGTCCGCGACGTACTGATCCACCTGTACGAGTGGCACAAGCTCATGCTCCAGTTCCCGAAGAACAACGCGGGCGTGACGGACGGCAAGCAGGCGATATCCATCCTGCCCCCGGAATACAGCTGGAAGACCTATGGCGCGATGAACGTGATGTTCTGGAAGCGGAATCAGGAAATAAGCCTCGAAAGCGCACGGAAGCTGCTCGCTCAAAGCCATGCGGATGTTATGAAGCTGATTGAAGGCTATTCGAACGAGGAGCTCTTTACCGCGAAGCATTTCTGCTGGACGGGCGGCTCGCCGCTCGGCTCGTACTTCGTGAGCAACACGTCAAGCCACTACGACTGGGCGCTCAAAAAGCTCAAGGCCCACCGGAGGAACTGCACCAGATAGCTACTCTTCCCGTATGCAATCTGCTACTTCAAATCAAAATCCGTGCGGATGTTCATCACCATATCAGCTTCATTCAGGATTTTGACAAGCCGCCCATCCAAATCCGGGTTGTTGTCGCGGTAATCAATTTCTGCATATTGAAGGCGGGCGGGGAATGCAAGTTTTTCTTCTTCAAGGCTGAACTCCGCATGAACCGTCGCCTTGTTTCCGCGGGCATCCAGGCGAATCCATTTTTGCAATTCTGGAATATAGACGGTATTCAGGGCATGGATGATATAACCGTCGCTGTCATCATCTCCGCGCGTAAGTTTTTGATACGAGATTCCAGCAGGGATTCCATTTCCACGAAGCAAAGCCGCAAGCAGACAGGATTTTGTCCAGCAGATTCCGGTCCCGTTCTCTAAAACCTCAGCCGCATTTTTTGAGACAACTTTTGCCTTTACATCCCATGAATGCGTTATCCTGTCACGGACAAACTCGTATGCGTTTTTGATGTAATCAATCTGTGAATCTGATATATCACGAAGTTCCTTGATTTTTTCCTCAATCAGCGGATGAGAAAAATTTATGCTTGGGGTCTCGCTAAGGTATTCTTTGCTCAATGTCATTAGATTCTCCTACCAGATAGTTATCTATATTAAAGCATTCCACTTTGATTTATTCTTCTTCGGTCAAGAGCAATTGCAACTATCCCAAGAATAACAAAAATAATTGATTTTGAAAGTAAAGCCGGCAACGGGATTTCAGCACCGGATGCAAATTGGATCGCAGATTGGGTAATCATCATCACTGCAACAACAATAATCGACTGCAATAAAACCGCATACAGAACGAGGCCAAAGGAATCTTTTTTCCTCATGAGGATCAGAGAAATAAAACATAAGGGTGAGATGATTCCCAAATCTAACACATAAGTTGGCTCTGTCGTATAATTTTCGATCAACTTCAAAGAAGTTCCGTTGAGGATAGTTGGAATTATATCCGGCCACCAGGCAACACAGAGTGAGATTCCAGAAAACACCAGAAAAGCTGCATCTGATCTTTTCATTTCAAAGGAATAATTGTATCTGCTCAAGTTTCTCATTCTCTTAATCAGAGTAAAAAGCAGCAGAGAAAAGAGAAGTACATATAACACAAAAATACGATTATATTTTACGCCGATGCACAAAGATACTGCATAATACAGACTTATCGATTCGATTGAAACAAGGCGCAATTGAGTATTTGAGCTGCTGTTTCGAAAATCCTTAATCAAGGAAATGGCGAATAAAGGCACCAGAAAAAACAAAACACACAAATCAGAACCGATAAAGATCGGGGCCTTAAAATATGAATCATCTTTATAGATTCCGCTTCCAAAAAGTTTCACTTCATCACCATATTGATTGATGTACGAATACGCATTTGAAAAATCAAGTGATAAAACTCCGCAAAGAGAAACAGTAATCAAAAGCAGGATAATTATGATTTCCGGTATTCTTTTTTTCATTTATTTTCCTCCCGGGGAAAGCGAAATCCGGCTTTCACCAGCCACTGCATCACCGCTTCCCATCCGTCTTCTTAATCTGTGCCAATTGGTTTTACTCCCCTTTAATCTCAGCGATTATTTTTTCTGCGTTTTCTTTTTGCTTGTAAAAGTCCGCAAGAGTCGATTTGTTTTCGCTGTAACGCATGTAATCCAAATCTTTTGTCCGTTCAACAAGAAGATGGGTAAAAAACTGTTCCCAGCTGAAGAATTCTTTTGATTCAATATAGTCGGCTGGATTTTTCAGGATTTCCTTTATATCTTCCTCGCGAAGCAAGGGCGACTTTAAGATAAGCCATTCAAAAGATTCTGGAAGACAGAGCGCAACATTTGCAGGATTTTTTACGCTCTTGTAGATTTCCATAAATCTGTTCATTTCTGAACCAAAGGCGGCTCCGTCTGCAATTACAAGAAGCTTTTTTCCCGGGTTTGAATCTGTATAATCCTTTACCCATTTGTTCAGCTTCGACTTTGACCGGGCAGTTTCGCAAACAATTTTTGTTTCATCAAAATAAGCGCAATAAAATTCATATCCCGATCTGGCGTCTTCTACGACAACAGTGTCATAGGCAAATTTTTTGCCGGCGCTTTTTTTTGTGTAAACATGATTTTCATTTGAATCAAACAGCTTTACAAAAGAATGATTCTTTTTTCCCGAGCTTTTAATCTGGTAAATTTCATCAACACTGTACGGAAGCTGGGAAAGCCGCTCTCTGTTGAAGAAGACATAATAATTGTCGCTGTCTTTTATGGCTTTTGCAAAAGCTTCAGAACAAACAAAATTGAATCCTTCATCAATAAAAACAATACTGTTTTTGATATTCTCAAGATTCTGCTGCCAGTAATTCGGGTCTGCAAGAACAGCACAGTTTTTTCCGCCGGAACAAGTCCACTTTACGCCGCTTGCAGTTCCCTGCTCATAAAAAGCGCGAATCATTCTATATAGCGTGGTCTTTCCTGAACCGCTGTCTCCGCAAACGATGGTGATGTTTCGGTTTAAATCAAATATGTATTTTGCATTTCTGTTTGAAACTTCGATATGCTGAATACCTTTCATCACTTACCTCAAATTCCAGAAAAAGATGCGGAAACAAACTCACTCATATTGTGAACGATTGCACCTGTATTGGTGATTTTTATCTTGAAATCTTCATTTCCAAAATCCATTACATGACGAAGATTAATCAATAACTTTTTGTCCTGGGCAATCTTCAAAATCCATTTTGCGCAGTTATTTCCACAGGTTGAGGCATTGAATATTTTTGAATTGTCAAAAGCCATAAGAAGCAAAGTTTTTACGCCGCCAGACAATTCTGTTGGAGTAATTGCTCCCAAATACGGGCTTTCTATAACATGGGCAGAAACTACTTCTGATTTATCGATGTCTTTTATGATTGCTTTTCCGATTTCCGATGTAATCCACTTATCCTGAAAAACGTTGTCAAAATAGAGGTCAGTGTTGTATATGTAGTTTTCCGTGCCGAACATATCACCAAAAGTAACACTCAGCATTTTGATTTCTCCTATAATTCAATTCCAAGAATCTCATCGCGGTTGTTCCGCTGGACTGCCCCGCAGCTTCTCCTCCACGAGGAAGACGGCGGCCGCCAGGGCGAGCAGGATTACGCCGGTCAGGGGCTTGGACTCGACGGCATTCTCTGAAAAGACTGCGTTCCAGCTGATATGGTAGAAAAGCGAGCAGTCAAGCCCGTACTCATAGTACAGGACGCTCAGGAAAACGCCCGCGGCGATGCAGTTGAACACGTAGAGGAGGCTCACCTGCTGCCCGCCAAGGAAGTTCAGGGCATGGAGAGAGCCGAAGATAAGGCTTGTCACGGCAAGGCCTACGAATAGGGAAGCTTTCTTGCTGATGTAGTCCAGAAGGAAGGCACGGAAGAGGACTTCTTCGGCCAGTCCCGCCGCCGCCGCAAGCAGCAGGCAGAAAAGCCAGTTTTCCAGGAAGTGCCTTACCATGCCGAGCTTGTAGAAAAGGTCAAAAAAGGCGATAAGGCCGCCGGACAGGACGGCCGTCACGACGGCACCCCTGGGTCCCCGCCAGTACCGGGGCAACTCCCCGAACAGCCTCCTGTAGACAAGGAGGGTCAGGACGGAGAATACGGCAGCATTGGCAAGCTGTAAAGCCACCCCCGCAATTCCGTCCCCGCACAGGCCCTGCAGCAGGCCCCCCGCCACGATATAGGCTATAAACAGCCCAGCGAACACCAAGAAAAGCTTCACGTATCCCTTTGACTTTTTGCTCATTCCTCTATTATATAGAAATCAGTCCTCATCCTCAAGGATGCGCCCGCACGGATGTATCCGCACAGGCCGGCAGGCGACATGCAGGCGGAATCCATGAATGGCAGGGTACAAGAGTGGTCCTTCACGCCCGACAGGAAACGTGCAGGATGTCCATTCTGGGGTGTGCAGAATGTCCATTCCGGGGTACGAGGAATGTCCATTCCGAGGTACGAGGAATGTCCATTCCGGGGTGTGAAGAATGTCCATTCCGGGGTGTGAAGAATGTCCATTCACGGATCGCCAAGATGGACATCCTAAAGCTTCAAAGCATCCCCGTTGGGCGGTGGATAACTCCCGGACAGGCCTGTGGACAAACTGTGCATTGAAGCGTGAAACATCGCTTTCTGTGGAAATGTGGAAAAGCTGTGCATCGGAAATGACGAGTTTTCAACATCACATCTCGTTTTCCACAAAGAAGATGAGCCTGCTTTCCCCAAATTCACAGCCCTTATTATTGTTATTACTAAATTTATAAATTCATATAAATTTATAATCCTTGTGGAAACACATCAAAGCTGGAAAACGACGGCCTGCCCCATATTGGCTGTTCAGTAATCAACAAGGATAACAGCAAAGGACTGGGCGCAGAGGCAGCCGGTTTTATAAGAACTTTTCCATGATGTAAAAGTCTACCAATTTGCCGTTTACCTTGAAAAAGCCTTTGAAAGTCCCGATGTTCTCAAAGCCAAGCTTCTCATACAAGTGAAGGGCACCGCTGTTGTCGCACCTGACTTCAAGGGAAACGATTTCCGATTTCGCCATGTTCCGGGCAAAATCCAAGAGGCGCTCCATGAGGGCGGTCCCCAGTCCCTGCCCGCAGGCCGACTTCCTGAGGCATATCCCTATGGTTCCGCGGTGGGCCATCCGCTCCTTGGTGCATGCCGTGTAGTGGCCCATTCCGACTATCCGCGCGTCCTTCCTGACGACGAAAAAGGCTTCCCTGTCCGATTTCGCCTTTTCGTCCAGCAGTTTGGCTTCCTCCGCAACCGTCGTGTTGTAAAAGCCCCTGCCGTCGAATGTCAGGTTGTCGGTTTCCCCGCCTATGACTTTCATCAGGTCCAGGATTTCCTGCGCGTCGGCCGCCGTGGGCCGGTCTATACGTATGTCTTCTGTTGTATTTTCCATTATGTTTCCAATCGATTACTTCCGGTAATCCTTGACTTCCCGTATGAGCATGTTTATGGTGACTTCCAGAGAAGGGTCAACCTTCATCTGGTCGGAAATCTTTTCGAAGCTGTGCATCATCGTCGTGTGGTCGCGCCCGCCGAACTCTTCCCCCAGCTCGGGGTAGGAGTAGTCCAGCAGGGTCCTTCCTATGTAGATGGCCACCTGGCGGGGGAAGGTGTACTTGCTGTTCCGCTTCTTGCCCTTTATGTCCGAAATAGAGATGTTGTAGTGGGCGGCGACGACCCGCTGTACGGTGTCCATGGAGATGGATTCCATGGAAGCTTCCACGAAGTTGTCGCGGAGCAGGCTCTGGGTCTTGGCTACGTCCGGCATCTGGCCGGTCAGCTCTGCATAGCCCACGACCTTCTTTAAGCATCCTTCCAGGTCGCGGACGTTGGACTGCACGTTCTTGGCGATGTAGCTTACCACTTCTTCCGGGAGTCGTTTTCCCATGAGCTCAAGCTTCTTCTGCAGTATCGCGCACCGTGTCTCGAACTGGGGGGGGGCCATGTCGATGGCGGCTCCGCTCCCTATGCGGCTGCGAAGGCGCTCCTCCAGCCCCTTCAGCTCGTTGAGGGGCCGGTCGCAGGTGAAGACCATCTGGGCATTGTGGCTTTTGAGTCCGTCAAAGGTATTGAATATCGCCTCCTGCAGTCCCTGCTTTCCCAAAAGGAAGTGGATGTCGTCCAGCAGGAAGACGTCGTAGCTCCGGTATTTCTTGGTGAACTTGTCGGCGACGTTGCCCTTGAGGGCAGTGTTGAATTCGTTCAGGAAGTTTTCCGTTGTCGTGTAGCAAATTTTGAGCGGTTCCGGGCTGTTGGCCCAGATGTAGTTTCCGACCGCCTGCATCAGGTGGGTTTTGCCCAGTCCGCTGCCTCCGTAGAGGAGGAGGGGATTGAAAAGCTTTGCCTGGCCCGGGGTCTTTGCGATGGCCATGCAGGAGGAGTAGGCGTAGTCATTGTTGTCGCCCTTGACGAAACTGTCAAAGGTGTATTCCGCGCCCAGCAGGGGATGCGGCCCGCGGGACTGGGGGTCTGCGGCTGCTGCGGAACTGGAAGCGGTCCGGTCCGAGTTGTAGTCCTCCCGGGCCTGGGCAAGGATATCCGCCTGGCCCTGCGGGATCCGGGAAGGGGAGGGGACGGGCGGGACGGAGGCCCCGGGGACAGGGGAGCCCCCTGCCGGGGACGGGGAAATTTCTTTCTGCTGGAGCGGACGCGCGTTCTGGCTTGACTGGGCCGAAACCGGCTTGTTGGTCTCAAGGTGCTTGAGCGTTATTTCCTGGCCGGTCAGCTCCTTGAGCTTGTCCTGCACCGTGGAGACGTAGCCCTTGCTGACCTGCTGGGCCCAGAAGAAGGCCGACGGCACGTTGACGGTTATCTCGCTGCCTTCGTCCGAGACGTATTCCATGTTGAACCAGAGGCGGAAGTCCCCCTCCTGGCCCTTGCTGCTGTATTCTTCTCCTATCTGCCTGAGGGCTTCGCCCCACAGTTCCCGAAAGTTTTCGCTCATAAGCGGCCATTATAGAAGAAAAAAGCCGTTGAAACAAGGGCGGGGACAGGGGCGGAACCGGGCGGAACTGGAAAGTCAGAGGACAGGACCCGCGCCGGATAGGGCGGACTGAGCCTGTCGGAACTGCCGGAGCTGAATAGGAAAGGTGTCCTAATGATGAATTCCTGTGCCGGCTTTCCCGGATGGCTTACAGGCTCCCGTTCACTCGGCCATGAAGCGCAGGATGTCTTCGCGGGGAAACAGGTCCAGCAGGTCCTCGCAGTCCATAATCCGTGCCTGCGGGGCAGAAAGCCGTATCTGCTTTTTTATGCTTTCTCGGGATTCATCCCGGGCAACCGCGATGAATATGTTCCGGGCATCCTTTGAAGCCTCATCCCAGCCGTAGACCCTGATGCCCTCGATTTCCTGACCGACTCTGCCAGGGTCGTTGTCTATGAAGCCGAGGATGCATATACCGCCTTCGTCCAAGAGGGATTTTATGTCATTTGCGTAACGCTTGCTTCCCCAGATATACCAACTTTTGCCTGTGAATGCATCCAGGAACCTGCTCCGAACAAGTGAGTTCGTCTGCGCAAGTCCCAGGGCTATTGATGAGGCTCCACGCGGGTTCAGGATGGAATTCAGGAAGAAATTCTTGTTGGTTTCCCTTTCTGCCGGGCCGAGCAGGGTCTTGCAGAAATCCGTGAGTTCCGGAGTCTTGTCAAAGAGATTCATGTGGTAGAAAATTCCCGGTGTACTTACCCATTGGTGAAGAAGGAAGGAATCTTCCGGTGCGTCCGTGACCGTCCCTTCCATGTGGCAGAGCACGAGCCTGTTTTCCGGGTTGCCCCGCGTTATCACGGAATCTATGTAGTCCCTGTTCTCCCGTATATAGCGGGCTTCGTCGTCGTTCCATATCATGCGGAAAAACACTGTTGGTTTGCGGGTCAGGTCCCGGAACTTGTCTATCCTGCGGAGGTATTTTTCATGGACTTCTTCGTACTCGCTGTCCAGGTTCTTTTTGATGTCGTGGGGAAATGTGAAGCCGTATTTTGTGTCCCAAAAAGTGGATGGTGTCTCTTGTTTCCAGATAAGGTTTTCTTTTAGAAGGAAGTCCGCGAAGCCGCTTTCCATCATGTGGAGGACGGACTGGAGCGGCGAAACTATCCAGTCAAAGGGGCCGGAAAAGGACCGCAGCCCGTTCTTTCCAAGGCAGGCCGCCGTCCTGCAGCTGAATCCCAGCGAGACGCAGCCGGCGCAGCTTCCTGCCCGCTGTTGTCCTGTTCCGCTGTTGTCCTGTTCCGCTGTTGTCCTGTTCAATTGTGTACCCTGTGTTGTGTGTGTCAAGCCCTGCGCCGGATTGCCCGTGTTTTCGGGCCTTGCCTGTCAAGGCTTTGCGCGGTTGCCTGTGTAATCGAGTGTAGCATGTTTGCGCGGCTTATGCCAGAGCTTGAAAGTCCGCCCCAAAAGTTCTATCATCAGCGTATGAAGATTTACCTTGCCAGCTCCAACAAGAACAAGAAACGGGAGATGAGCCAGATTTTTTCCGGGCACGAGATTGTCACGCCCGCGGACGAAGGCATCGCGTTTGACCCGGAGGAAACCGGGGAGACTTTCCTTGAGAACAGCCTTATCAAGGCCCGCGCCCTGCACCTGATCACCGGGCGGCCGGTCATCGCGGACGACTCGGGCATCTCGGTGGACGCCTTGGGCGGGGTGCCGGGCGTGTGGTCGTCCCGTTACGCCGGGCCGGGCTTCCACCGGGGCAGGGCGGACGGGGACAAGACGCCGCAGGAAGAGCAGAACGCCATGCTCATCGGCGAGCTGAACGCCGCCATCGCGTCCGGGACTCTTGACCTTGAGGCGGGGAAGAAGCAGGGTCTCTTCAAGGACGGGCCGCGGAGCGCGCACTACACCTGCGCGATGGTCTTTTTGACTGGTCTGAACGAGTATGCCGCTGCCGTGCAGGTGATGGAAGGCACGCTCCTTGGGGACGTGAAGGACGCGAGGGGGGAGGGGGGCTTCGGCTACGACCCCATCTTTTTCCTGCCTTCTTACGGGAAAACCGCCGCCGAGCTTTCCGCGGACGAGAAAAATGCGATTTCCCACCGGGGCAAGGCTGCCCGCATCATACAGGCGATGATGGGCGGGCTGTAGGCCTCCCGTGCGGCCCGGCGTAAGGGAGTACCGCAGGGGCCCGGAGGCGGCTAGCGGCTCCCGCGCGGGAATTGGTTTGCCTGTGGCAAGCAGTTCCTGCGGGCGGCGACCGATGGTGATTTTTTGCGGTCGATGGTGATTGGAGGCGGCTGGCGGCCCGCGCGGCAAGTGGTCCCTGTATGGGTTCTCCCGCGGCTGGTCTCCCCGTTATGTACAGTATACGTTGAACTTTTCCAAGATGATGTGCGGGAAGTAGGACAGTTTTGCCTTCCTGAGGCCTTCCAGTCCCAGGTCCTCCTCCCGGTTTATGTATTCGCTTTTGACTTTCTTTGCGAACTCGCAGTTTATAAACGCATATCCCCCGTCCCGCGCATGGTCGGGAAGGCATTTTTCAAAGTGGACGTCCGTCACGGAAGGGCCCAGCAGGCTGGCGACGCAGAAGGCGAACGGCTCATCCCCCTCGTAGGCGACGGCCCCCGTCATTCCGCACGTGTCCGCGAATGACCCGAAGTTCCCCAGTGCCCGTGCGATTATTTCCCTCTCTTCTTGTAGGGCCGCGTCCCCTTTTTTGTCATGAAGCCAGCCGTCTTCCACGCGGAGCGCCGCTTCCAGGGTGTCCGGACCAAGGGTTTTTACGGTGCATCCGGGATGGGCCTTGACGAACTGGTGGATGTGGTTCCTCTTCCTGCTGTATTTCTTTCCCGGGAGTTCCGCGAGGTTTTCCGTCAGGTAGATGTAGTCGCCCATGTCGGGCCGGGCCTCCGCGCGGGCTTTAGGGAAGATGCGGCACAGCTCTTCTTTTTCTGCGGCCGTGATGTTCATGAAGGAGAGGGGCTTCCCTTCTTGTCCGGCTTCTGCGGCCAGGATGTTCAGGGCTTCTTTGATGTCCTGTCCGGCCTCGCCTCCTCTTTCCGGATTGCCTCCGGTCAGCCCGGTCCCCGTGCCGGTCGCGGTCTGGCCGGTTTTGCCACAGGAGGGGCTGTTTCTACTCCCGGCGGCGTCGCAATCGGTCAGTCCGTTCTCCGTGCCGTTTCCGTCCAGCCTGTGGGGAAAGGCGAATGCCGTGGTTCCGTCCTTGTCAAAGCGCTCGTACAGCCAGCCGCCGTGCAGGGCAATCCTGGCCCCGTATTTCCGGGCATACAGGATGCTGTTCACAGCTGAATAATTGTTCGCTTGAAATCCGTTCCGGATGGCGCACTCCTGCAGCAGGGCCGCTTCTCCTAGTTCCGCCGTATGCCAGTTCATGATACCCCCTTTGTCTTTCTCATCTTCCACCGTCCTGGCAGGAAACCGGTTCCATATACAGTTCCCCTATGAAGTATTGCTCCTGGAATTCTATGGCGCGGGCTATCTCTTCCGCGCCGTATGTCCTGCCGTCGGGCGAGACTATCCACTTGTCCTCCACGTCGTTCAGGCGGTGCAGGACGGCGATCACTTTCCCCGTGAACCGGGGAACGGGCTTGTCTTCCCCCAGAAGGTATACATCCTGTTCCGCACCGTCTCCTGCTATTACCCCGTCTACGTAACCGTAGTTGACCGGATATATCATTTCCGGGTGCCGGGGATGGGGAGAGCCGAGCGGGCGGTCTATGGTCCCGCTTACTTCCCTGCCCAGTATGCCGCCGTAATCAGGCGTCTCTATGTTTTTTTTGTAGATGAGGGTGCTTTCGCTCCAGCGGTTCTTCATCTCCTGCATGAACGTGAAGCCGAAGTTTTCGTACAGGCCCTTCTGGTCGGTCGAGACGTATATACTCCGGTATTCTTCCTTTTTGGCAGTGGCGTAGGCCCGCTCGATGAGTTTCCCTATCCGTCGTTTTCCCCTGTACCGGGGGAATGTATATACAAAGCCTATCCAGGGGGAAAGCCCGCTGTCCAGTACTTCGTCCTGTTCGGCAAGGGTGCAGAAGGAGATGAGTTCCCTTCCTTCCGTGAGGAGGAACAGACTGCTCTTCATTCCGCAGTGCTTGTAGAAGCTTTTGTCTGCCAGAAGTCCGTACAAGTACTTTCCTGCCTTCCAGTCGGATTTTCCAATCTGGTCCAGCCACCAGTCCTTGTCAGCGGCCTGTCCGAATTCCAATATCTCCATGGCATAAGCTCCTTGAGAAGGGAATTCTAGTCCCTGTGGCGGCAAAAGTCAATTGCCCCCTGAGGCTTTGCGACTGGCGTAGGTTGTACCGGGATTGCCGGGATGATGGGTATGGTGCTCACTTGCTATGATACCTGCTTGCTATGATATCTGCTTGCTATGATATCTGCGCCCTTCCGGGCCTCTCATCAGGTCACCGGGATGCTTGCCTGCAGGGGCGTCTGTTTACCTGTCCTTCTTTTCAATTGCATAAGTTCGTCCGACAGGCCGCCGGGCCTCTCATCGGATTGCCGGGCTTCTCATCGGATTGCCGGGCTTCTCAGTGGGCCGTCGGGGTGCTTGTCTGCAGGGGCGTCTGTTTACCTGTCCTTCTTTGCAATTGCATAAGTTCGTCCGACAAACTGCCGGGCTTCTCATCAGACCACCGTCCCGCCGGGATGTCTTCCGTCTGCCTGATAATCTTTCTGAAAAAACACTGTATATTTTCATTTAAAACGTACTGTGTTTTTGGCGGAAACTCCCTGTGTTTTGGGGCGTGGTGGCAAAAGACGCCGGGAACTTTTGCGATGCTTTCATTTACCTTCCAGTTGTACGTTTTCTGCGATGTAGATTTTTGTCCACAACTTATCCCCACGGCTGTTTCACGTGAAACTATGCTGGACTAAAATTAAGTTCTTATAATGGAAGAATTTAGAATTTTGCAAATTCCTTTATCCTGCGGACGTTTTTTTTACAAGATGTTTTCCACAGTTTTTTGAACATTGTGGGGTATCAATTTCAAAGATTGTCACAGATTTGCTGCCACAGGCTTGAATATGGATGCAGGCAAGACTGCCGTGGCCGATGCTTTTTGTTAGACTGTGTGCCGGTCATTATGCTTCTGGCTGCTGTCATTAGTGACTACGGATAAGACACTTTACGTAGGAGTGGCCGCAGTCACGACGGATAAAAAATCCCGGCCGTGTGGGCCGGGACCAGATTTACTTCCGTGTAATGATTATGTTTCCGTTTGAGTCAGACTCCACATTCCAGCGCTTGATGCTGAAGCTTGACACCCCTTCCTTTTCTCCTGACCAGACGTCATAACTGAGGGAGGCTATTTTGTAATCATCCTCATCGACTATGATGCCTGCGATGGCATCCTTGTTGTAGTAGACGTAGGCATTCAGACTTTTCTCGATCCTGATGTAGCTTCCCTGAGTCCAGAACTTTTCGATGATTTCTTCCGAACCGGCGATGGGGGCTGCAGAAACTGCTACGGCTGAAAGAATCAGCCCGGCGGCGATAACGGCGATTTTCTTCATAATCTCTCCTGTTTTATTTGTTTTTTCTATTATAGCACATGACGTCCGTATTGTCAGCATGGTACGCGCCGTTGACAATCTAACTACATGCGCGTGTTTCACGTGAAACATATGGTGCAAGCAAGTGCGTAGCGCCATACCGAAGGACGCGTAACTGTCTCGTCCTTTTGACCGCAGCTTCAAGACAGCAAGTGCTACGCCCGCTGGGCACGCGGTGCCGTGTGACTGCCTGCATTACCTCCATATCCGTCAGTCCATGGCCTTCTCAGCTGTGTGGTGTCAGCTGCTCGTCGTACAAACAAGATAAATGTGCTAACCTAGGATAAAGGCGAGATGATACACGTCACAATCGCCAGCGTAACTACGTATCGCAACGCACTGTTTCACGTGAAACATATGGCGCAAGCAGGTGCGTAGCGCCATACCGAAGGACGCGCATCCGTCAGTGCAACTTCAAGACAGCAGGTGCCACGTCTGTTGGGCACGCGGTGCGCAAGCAGGTGCGTAGCGATGTGCCGAAGGTCGCGTAACTGTCTCGTCCTTTGGACCGCAGCTTCAAGACAGCAAGTGCCACGCCCGCTGGGCACGCGGTGCTTTACTTGGTTCGGTGCTGCAGAACAGTGACTTTCACGGATTTCTCTGAAAACATTCTATAGCCAAGGCAATAAAAAAATGCTAGTCTAGAATCGAGGTTATAAATATGATGTATAGCTTTTATGGATGGGAGGACGCTGACTGTGCTCCCGTTGCTGCGGAGTTCTCGAAAATTCGTAATCCATGCGTATTATATGATCTGCTTGCGGAAATCTGGTGTGCCCAGACCTGCGCCCCCCGGATGCGTCAGGACTGGACGCCCGCAAACAGGACTCTGGGGCAGTGCTCTATAACGGCATTCCTTGCGCAGGATATATTCGGCGGGAAGGTCTATGGCATCCCGCGAGAAGGTGGAAACTTCCACTGTTACAATGTGGTCGGGAGCTGCGTGTTCGATCTGACGAGTGAGCAGTTCGGCGGTGAAAAGCTTTGCTATGAAGGCAACCCCGAGCAGTCGCGGAAAGTTCACTTTGATAAGGAAGAAAAACGCCTCCGGTACGAATACCTGCGGGCCGAACTGTTGAAAAAAATCCGCTAAGTCTGTTTCACGTGAAACATATGGCGCAAGCAAGGCGTAGCGCCATACCGAAGGACGCGCAACCGTCAGCACGGCTTCAAGACAGCAAATGCCACGCCCGCTGGGCACGCGGTGCGCAAGCAAGGCGTAGCACCATACCGAAGGACGCGCAAGCAAGTGCGTAGCGTTGGCCGTAAGAAAGTACGTAACGCGGTGCCGAAGGACGTGCAATCGCCTCGTCCTTTGGACTGCAGCTTCACGGTAATAGCTGCTACTCCCGCTGGGCACGTGATGCCTGCCCGCATTGTTGTTCTGTCTGATGGACACGCACAACTCTAGTTTTGCCAGTCGTTCGGGAGTTTGAGGGCTTTTTTTATCAAATTTACCGGCAGGAAGGTAGGTGAACATGTTTCAAAAATCCGTCTACACTTTTGAAATTGCCTTGAATAACGTTTACGGATACAGAATTTGTTTAAAATCGAGTGCTTTTCAAACAAACTTGCCCGAAACGTGCTAGTACTCTATGGCGTTGGGATTCTTGAGATGAGTTTTGAAACTGTTCCTACTGTCTGTTCGGCAGGGGGTATACTGTCTGTGCTTGCTGGAAAACTCGGGAATGCACAATATTACGGATCGTTCGGCAGGCGACGGGAGGAGTGGAGAAGACTTGCAGGGACCTGTACGATGAGAAACTACATTCTGCACCAGTGTGCGGACATGCAGGAAATTGCAAAAAGGATAGTAATAAATCTTTATAATATAAACAATTAAATTACAATACATAGTGGAATGCGTACTGGTGCATACGAGGGTTCCTCCTTGAGGAAAGGGGCGGATTGTGCTATAAAGGAACAGGGTCCACTTTCATGGAAGAAAACATTGTCGTTTATGACGATAGATACAAGGAAAGCGTCTTCTCCTTTACGGACCGCTGTTTCAGGGAACTGGGAAAGGCATTCGAGCCGGAGGGGAGGCATTTCTTTTACAATGACATTGGGAAGGAGTTCGACTCCTTCTGGTGCCTCCTGTCGGGTGGCGGCGTGGCCGGGACTGTGGCGTTGCGGAGACTTGATGTGGAGACGGCAGAACTGAAGGCCCTGTACCTTGAGAGTAAATTGCGGGGAAAGGGATTGGGTTTCCGCCTGCTTGATACGGCGGTGTCTGCGGCACGGGAGAAGGGCTATAGGCGTGTCGTGCTGGATTCCATGTCGGGCTATGAGGCCGCGCTGAGCCTGTATGAAAAGTACGGCTTCAGGCGCACGGGCAGGTTCAACGACAACCAGCATGCGGATGTTTTTATGGAAATTCAGTTTCAAAAGGACGGGGCGGGCCTTTGAAAATGGCGGCGCCGATGTGTCTTTTGATTCCGGGAGGGGAAAGAATATGACGAAAAAAAAATGTTTGTACCTGGCAGGGGTTTTGCTTATCGGATGTATGCTTATGGTCGCCTCGATTGTCGCGGAGAAAAAAAGAACGGTGGTGGAGTGGAACGGCGAGCAATACAGGCTTGAAGAAGTGAACCAGGTGGATGCGGCATTTGCCCGCCCGTACAACAAGACGCTGGATGACTTGGGAACGGTGGCCGTACTTGCCGCAAACGGCGCAGCCTATTGGCTGGTGATCCTGCTCATTTTTTTTACGACAAAAGGCAAGGGTACGGCGTTCGGAACAATGCTGTTCGACTCCTTCACGTATGGCGAATGTTGCGTATATGCGTCGAGCCTGTACCATCTCCTGAAAATTCTGGCGGGGCGTATACGCCCCTATATGTATTTCCCGAACCCGAGTGAAAAAGGCATTGCGGAAGGTGATTTTTGCCTTTCCTGGCCGAGTGGACATTCTTTTCTTGCTTTTACTGCAGTTGGGTTTATGTTCAGCTGGTTTCTCCTGCGTTTCCCGAAGTCCAAGCTCAGGAAGCCCGTGCTTTGCGTCTTCCTCCTGCTCGGTTTTTCCACGATGCTTCTGCGCATGCTCAGCGGGAACCACTTCCTGACCGACGTCCTGTCCGGTGCGACGCTCGGATTCCTTGTATCTACTCTGGTCTTTCGGGTGAACAACGCGATATGGGGTCGGGGGCAATCCAGGGGCGAGGACGAGATAGGTTCGGATCAGAATCCTGCCTGATAGACCTGATAGAATAGAACAGATTTTTGCAATTGTCTCAAGGACGGGAATCTGCGTCGCTTTCGGCCTGCCCGTTTACAGGCAACAATCTTAAGAGGACAGTATATATGAAGAAAATAGGTTTGGTCGGGGGGACGGGGCCGGAATCGACCCTGATGTATTACAAAGAGCTGAACGGCAGGATAGACGCGTTGACCCGGTCTGCGGAAATGCCCGAAATCGCGATTGAAAGCGTGAACTTCCGCCGGGTATGGAGGCTCGTTTCGACGGGGGACTATGAGGCCCTGGTGGAATATCTTGCGGAGAAGATAGAGAAGCTTTCCCGGAGCGGCTGCGAGGTCATTTCCCTCACGGCGGCGACCATGCACATCGTCTTTGACGAACTTGTCAAGAAGACGGACGTCCGGCTCGTGAGCATCCCGGAAGCCGTCTGCGCGGAGGCACAGCGGCGGGGCTACAAAAAGGTCGGCCTTCTGGGGACCATCTTCACGATGGAGCAGGATTTCATGAAGAAGGATTTCGTGAGAGCCGGCATTGAGGTCGTGGTTCCGGAAAAGGCGGACCGGGAGCTGATTGCGAAGCGGATTCTGGAAGAACTGGAACTGGGAATCGTAAAAGAAGAAACGCTGGGGGAGTTCACCCGGATAATCACGGAAATGAGGGACAGGCAAGGCATACAGGCTGTCATACTGGGCTGCACCGAGCTTCCTCTCCTGCTGAATCCCGGCAACTGTCCCGTGGACTGCCTTGACAGCGTGGAGATACACCTGCAGACGCTGATCCGGCTGGCGATGGCCTGAGAGGGCCGTCCGGTTCCAGAATGCTGCGGGGGAAGGACCGTGAACTACAGGGAATACGGGAAAGGACATGCGGAACACATCATCCTCCTGCACGGGGGCGGCCTGTCCTGGTGGAACTACCGTGCCGAGGCGGAACTGCTGCAGGAATCGTTCCATGTGGTACTTCCTGTCCTTGACGGCCATGCGGAAAGCGGGCGGCCATTCACTTCCATAAAAAACAATGCCGCGGAGATTGTTTCGTTCATTGACGGAGAGCTGGACGGTTCCGCCGCCCTGATCGGGGGCCTCTCGCTCGGCGCTCAGGTCCTGCTGGAAATCCTTGCCATGCGGGGGGACATCTGCCGCTGTGCCCTGGTGGAAAGCGCCTGCGTCATTCCGTCTCCCCTTGCGTGCGCTTTGGCGGGACCGGCGCTCGGCATGAGCTGGGCACTTGTCAGGAATAGACGTTTTTCGCGCCTGCAGTTTAACGCCCTGCACATCAGGGAAGATCTGTTCGAAGACTATTACCGGGACACGTGCCAGATTTCCCGGCAGGACATGACGGCCTTCCTGCGGGCAAGTTCCGCCTGGTCTGCCGGGTCCCTGCGGGAATCGCTGGGAGGCTGCCGGGCGCGGGTGCAGGTTGTCGTCGGAGGAAAGGAAGACTTCCGCATGCTCTGTTCCGCGGACATGATTCACGGGATGATTCCCGGAAGCACTCTGGAGGTCCTGCCCGGCCTGCATCACGGCGAACTGTCCCTAAACCACCCCGTCGAGTATGCGGCGCGGATACGGGGAATGGTGGAGTCTGAGAGATGATTTGTTTTTTTACCTTACGGAGTATTCGGGATAGGACTATCAGAATCATGCGCATTGGTTTCCCCCCGCAGAAGGGGGTGTGTCGAAGACTGGCAGGCTGAGGCCGGGGGGCTTCGCAACGAGCACGATAGTGCGAAGTTCGCTGGAAACTCCGTTGCGAAAACAAGCGGGACTCCCCCTCCCCCTATCCTTCCAATCTATAGACGACGGAGCCGCGCTCGGGGGTCCAGATGGCCTTGCGCTGCTCGGGGATGCTGGACACGCTGGACAGGCGGAAGCCCAGCCCCTCGAACCAGTCGGAGGTCTGGGTCGTCAGCAGGAAGATGCCGCTCGCGCCGGACTTCTTCGCGCGGGCAATGAGGAACTCGACGAGCTTCTGGCCGATTCCGAGGCTGGAGCAGGAGCGGTCCACGGCGATTCCCGCTATTTCCATCTGCCCGTCGCTGTAGGGAACGAGGGCGGCGCATGCGCGGATGGCCCCGTCCAGCTCGTAGACGACGTAGTGGGAGAGCTGGTCGCCGAGCGACTGCTTGGTGCGGGGGAGGAGTATGCCCTTGTCCACGAAGGGCTGCATGAGGGTGAGGACGGCGGGGATGTCGTCGCTTTCCATGTCGCGGATGCGGCCGTAGTCGCGCACGTAGACCATCGTTCCTGAGCCGAAGTCGGAGAAGATTTCGCAGGGGAGCGTCCCTTCCACCGATCCGTCCAGTATGTGCACGCGGGAAACCCCGGACGAGCAGGCGCGGCGGGCGATGCGCAGGAGTTCGAAAATCTGCTCGTCGTCGGCTTCCAAAGAGGAGGAGCTGACCGTTCGTTTTGCAGCTTTGAGGGGGGGGCCCGATCTGGCACCCGCGCTGGACGCGTCCTGTCCGTTCGTAGCAGACTCTGCCGCCGGGCAATTGGCTTTGAGGAAGGAGTCCAGTTCGTCCAGGCTGAGGGCGGGCACCGTTCCTTCGGCGGAAATGCCCAGGCCTTCCGGTATGACGAACCGACCGTCAGTTATGGACGCGCCGGGAACCAGGTAGAAGAGCTTGTCGGCGTTCAGGTGGCTGGCGATTTTTTCTGCGAGCAGGACCGAGGAGATGTTGTAGGGTTTGCCCGCGAGCGACCAGCCGATGCAGGGGAAAATCGGGATGAAGCCGTCTTCCAGCACCTTGCCGAGCGACACCGCGTCCACCTTGTCTATGTCGCCGACCGTCCCCCAGTCAAAGCCTGCGAGTATGCCCCGGCCCCGGGCACGAACCCAGTTGCCGATGAGGGCGGGCACCTTTTCCCCGGCGAGCGCGGTCATCACCTGGTTGGAGGTGTCGAACGCCGCCATCTTGATGAGGGGCATCGCGTCCACGTCCGTCACCCGGCAGCCGTCGCGCGTCCGCCACTGTATCCCCGCGCGGGAAAGCACGTCGTCTATCCTGACCGCCGCCCCCGGCACGAGGATGATGCGGAGGCCCGCCCGGTGCAGGAGCGAGATGTCCTTGATGTGCGAGAGGAAGACCCCCCGGTCCAAAAGCTTGTCGTCCAGGTAGATGACGAGCAGGGCGTCCTTGAATCTGTCTATGTAGCGGATGACGTCGCGTATGCTGGCGGCCCTGTCCCGTATGCCGGCGGGCCCGGAGGGGGCTTTGTCCTGAATCATGCCCCCATTTTAGAGCGTAACGCCCGTTCTGTCCAGTCGGCGGGCGGGGCGCGCGGACAATCAGTCTGCGGGGGCACGGACTGCCTGTACACAAGAGGCACGGACTGCCTGTACACAAGAGCGCGGACTGCCTATACACAAGTCCGTGGATAGGATATCTGCAAGTGCGTGGACTGTCTGATGGCCTCCAGCCGGGCAACCTTGCCGTTTCCCCCGCTTTGTACTATACTTTTCCTATGTCCGCAGCTTTCATCAGGCGGCCGTTCCGCTATTCCTTCTGCAATGCGACGTTCATACTCATCGCGGTCAACGTGGCGGTGTTCCTTTTGACCCGCATTTCCTCCCGGCTGGAGGCCCTGCTTTCGATGAACGTGGTGATGGTCGTCCACTACCACTGCTTCTGGCAGCCGGTGACCTACATGTTCACGCATGCGAACGTCCAGCACATCCTGTTCAACATGCTGGGACTCCTCTTCTTTGGCCTGCCGGTGGAACGCTCGGTGGGCAGCAAGGAATTCCTTTTGCTCTACTTCTTCTGCGGAATAATGGACGGGCTGCTGTCGCTGGCCCTCTACTACCTGACGGGATTCTACCATGTGTTCCTGCTGGGGGCGAGCGGGGCCGTCTATTCCCTGCTGCTGGCATACGCCGTCATCTTCCCCCGGAGCCAAATTTTCGTCTTCGGCATCATTCCCCTGCCGGCTCCCGTCATGGTCGCGCTGTATGCCGCGGTCGAATTCTTCAGCCAGTTTACGGCCAGCAGCACGGCGCACTTCACCCACCTGACGGGATTCGTCCTTGCCTGGCTGTACCTGCGCGTCCGCATGGGCGTGGATCCCCTCAAGGTGTGGCGCAATGCCTGGCGGTAGGGATGGCGCCTGGGGCGGGTGTGCCGGCCGGAGTCCCACAGGCGGTTGCGGGTGCGAGTGAAAGCGGTCGCAGGGCGGATATCCCTCGAAGGACAAGGGCGTTCGGAGGGCGGAGGCATTCCTCGGCGTCGGATGGCCCGCATCGGGCGTTACCTGCGTTTGGCCGCCGTGTTTTACTGGGTATGAGACTGATACGGAGACTTTTGGGACGGGCCGGGAAGGCGGCCCCCGGCATTGTCTGCTGCGCCTTCGGGGCGGCACTTGCCTTCCTGTCGGTGTCATGCGCCAGCAGCATGCCTGCTGGGGAAAAGGTCCGTGCTGAAGGGCGGTCCGGCGCGCAGGAGGCCCCTGCGGAACAGGATGCGGGAAGCGGGGAAACGGCCGCGGGCGCGGAGGACGGCATGGACGACATCCGCCTGCCGTTGGGACGCGGGTCCGGCAAGCCCGAGTACAGCCCCAACACCCTGCTGATAAGCCTGGAGGAGGGCGTCACGGATGAACAGGTATACGCCCTTGCCGCAAAGTACGATATGGAAATTCTGTACCTGTACCAGAACTTCAACATGTGCGCCGCCAAGCTGCCGCGCACCTACTCCGACGCGGAATTCAAGGTCCTGCTCAGGAAGCTGAATAAGGAGCCCGAAGTGCTGGAGGCCTCGCGCGACGCGCTGATGCACCTGTACGACTGAGGCCTCCCGGGGCTTCGTGGGCCGCCTGTACGGCCGGGGCCCTGCCAATACGGCACGGCCTGCAAAGTCTGCACGGGGCTTCTGGGGTCGCCTCCAAACCGTCTGGCGGCGGCTACGCGACTTTTCCTGATAGTACCTCGGCTGCTTTCCGCCATCGCGGTTGAAGGGTTCAAGGTTGAACCTGTCGCGCCAGTCATTCTTGTCGGGGAACGTCATGCCCCAGAGTTCATCTGGAGTCGGGAACGTGTCCACAAAGCCTTCCGTAAAATCGCCGGGCTTTGCGAGCATGTCAATCGCCCAGATTTTGTCGCCGTTCGTCGCATACGTGTAGCGGATGTTCATTGCGGCGCATAGCGCTTTGCCTGCTCGACACCTTCCGAAACATCCTTTTCGTCGCTCTTGGCTTCGACAATGCCAAGCTTTACGCCTTTGTATGTAAGGAGGTAGTCGATTTTATCGGGATTCCGCTTTGCCTTTGTGACGATGCGGCCGGGCGACACGATGTAGGCACGCTGTTCGGTAAAGATATCGCTGCCTTCTACAACGCCCCATCCGGCAGCCTTTAGGGCAGGATCAATCTTCTTAAGTCTCGTGTCGCTTTTCTTAATTCTTCTGCTTTTTGGGCAGCTTCCAAATCATTGCAAAGAGTCGCTTTCTTTATGTCGTCTGCGTTTATATATGGAGGAATAACTTTTGCATATTTTGTTACTGTAGATTTGCCTGAACCATTCGGACCTGCAAACACAATAATTTCAGGCTTTTTAATTGACTCAGGCATACTCACGACTTCCATCTGCATATTCTATATATGGACGATTTGTTTCTTCATCCCATTTTTGAATAGGGGCGCCTTTTATTTTTGAGGTCTCGTTTTCAATTCTTATAGCTTCAACAAAACGACGGGAAAGCTCTTCATCACTTACACCGCAAGTTGAATCAAGTTCATTTTCTTCATTCATATAACAAACCTCCATTTATTAAAGTTAATTATACCACCAAACTTCAAATTTGGGTAGTTGCCAAAAAATTTTTCTAGTTTTTTCCCTAATTCCCCTTGTTGTTTTACAATTCTCCTTCGGAGGCTTTTTGTAAGAGGGACTGCTTGAGTTCGGCGCAGTCGGCGATTTGTTTGGTGTAGATTTCCTGCAGCTGGAGGCCCTTTTCGCTGAGGGTGTCGAGTTCTTCTACGATTCGTTTTTGCTCGGAGAGCGGGGGAAACAAACTTCATAATTTAAAATTTGTTTTCCTCTAATATGTGGAACTCCTACGCCAGTTTGTTGTTCTATTAAATATTTAGAGAATCCTTGCTCTTGAAGAGCATAGTATAAATAGGCGCTTAATAATTTATTTGAGGTTCGCAATGCTGCTGTTCGCTGAACCAGTAACGATGGCAGTTCATTTTTTGTAATTTTAGAAATTTTCAATCCGCTTTTAATCCACGGTCTATCCATTGCGAGAACAATATCGGAATCTTGTAATTCAAATCTTTTTAATTCTGAGTACTGTTCTTTAGGCCACCTTTTTACTGTTTCCCATCTAAAAGAACAATGCATAATATTATCGCCACAAATTAACAATGTATCGTTGTCATCTGTTGTATATCCTTTGCTATCGAAAGCATATCCACTTATTAATTCACAAACCTCTCCCAATCTTTTCTTTTCCCAAGTGGTGTTGCTGAAGGCTTTGGTGATCTGGGACTGGAACAAATCTTTTGCGTTCTGCAGGTTGGTTTGGGCGTTTGCCTTTAGTGTTTCCAGCTGTGCAAATTTTTCATCCAGGATTTTGACTATGCGCTTTTGTTCTTCGAGGGGTGGAACAGGGATTTCAAATGACAATACTTCATTCATATCTGCTCTTGGCATTCTAGCCCCAGTACAGGTTTCATTAATACTATTAATTGTTTTATCAGATAATAGCCACAGTTTTAAATAAGATGCTAACAAATCCTTTTTTACTCGAATTGGAAATATTTCTGTGGAACAATGTCCAGAGAATTCGGCCAGATATACTTTGCCTAAATAAGGTCTCAACCGGCCAAAGAGGGCATCATTTTCTTCAAAGAAGAAAGTTGAACTCTGAACCGAAGTAATGTTCTCTGTACCTAAGAAAATACCTGTTTTCGATTCTATATCTTCCATTCCTACATATGGAAGGTCATCATATTTTCCTTGCTGCTTAAATATGTACACACAGCTCCAAGTTTCTTTATTTTCCAATCTTTTTTCATATTATGCCTCTGAGTTATCCAAAAAGAGTTTCAATCTCTGCTGCAATACATGCTTGTCCGGCAGATGCAATTTATACTCTGCAACCATAGTTGGAGAAAGACTGCGGCTTAGAGCATATTCAACAACATCGTCATCTTTGTCGCGACATAAAAGAATACCAATACTCGGGTTTTCCTTTTCTTTTTTTACATCACGATCTAATGCCTCAAGATAGAAATTCAACTGACCTAAGTGTTCCGGTTCAAATTTTCCTGTTTTCAGTTCAAAGGCAACAAGGCATTGCAGTTCACGGTGATAAAACAACAAATCAATAAAAAAGTCTGAATTGCCAACCTGCACTCTGTACTCTTCGTCTATAAAAATAAAGTCTTTGCCAAGTTCAAGAATAAACTGCTTCATATTGCGAACAAGAGCTTTTCTCAAATCCTTTTCGTCATGCTTTGGTGGAAGTCCCAAAAATTCCAGCGTATAACTGTCACGAAATATTTCGCTTGCATTCGGAACAATTTTATTAACAGACTGAGGAACAATGAGTGTGTTTTTTGAATATGATTCAAAAAGGCCTGAATCTATTTGACGATTAAGCTCTCGAACGCTGTAATGCTCTGTTATAGATTTCTTAATATAAAATTCTCTTTCTTCATAACTTTTGCAGCGTGAAAAAATCTGCAAATTTTGCGACCAGGACAATTCTCTCAACAGCGTTGAGAGTTTTTCATCATTTTTATAGGTTTCATAGAACTGCTTCATCCGCCATAAGTTTTTATCAGAAAAACCTGAAAGTTCAGGAGTGTTTTTTGAGATATATACAGCAAGTTCCTTTACAATACCTTTTCCCCATTCAGAACTTTCCACTTTTTCGCTTATATATTTTCCAAGCGAATAATATAAATCTATCAGGGTTTTATTTACGGAAGAATAGGCTTTTATTCGTGCCTGTTTTATCATCGTTACAATGTTTTCAAAATCCTGCTTCTTGAAAATTTCATTTTCCATATTCTTCTCCATTTTTGATGTCGCATTTTGCGACTTCAAATTAAATTGGATATCACAATTTGTGATATCAAGTTTGTTCAAAGTCGCAATTTGCGACCTTGAAGATTCGTGATGTCACAATCTGTGATATCACGGGGGCGTTGCGGGGGTGCGCTCGAAACTGCGTCCTCCCGGACTTGTTGCGAATACCCCCGCAGAGAGGGTAGCGACCAACGAAGTGGTCGCGCAGGGGGAGACTTCCCCCTCCCCATTACAATCCTTTCAAAATCTCCTCGGCCTCTTTATTCAGCTCGCGCATTTCTTTGATAATCTCGGCCGGTTCGCGAAGGTGTTTTTCTTCCTTCTTGTTCGGATTCTTTACGCTCAGGTCAGGGTGTCGGGATTGAGGTCGCTTACATTGAGGCTCCAGCTGTTCGGGCTTGAGGATTTGGTTTTCTGGAGGGCGACAAAGTCGGCAAGGTCGGCTTCGGTGAGCGGGTTCGTTTTGCCAAGGTTGCGGTCCAGGTTGAGCTGGTAGTACCAGATTTTTTCTGTGGGCTTTCCTTTTTCGAAAAAGAGGACTACGGTTTTTACGCCAGCGCCTGTGAAGACTCCGCTCGGACAGTCGAGGATTGTATGAAGGTTGCAGCTTTCCAGAAGCTCTCGGCGAAGGGCTATGCTTGCGTTGTCTGTATTGCTCAGGAAGGTGTTTTTGATTACCACACCTGCACGGCCGCCTGCCTTGAGCATTTTGATGAAGTGCTCCATAAACAGATATGCGGTTTCGCCGGTTTTAATGGGGAAGTTCTGCTGGATTTCGCTCCGCTCTTTTCCGCCAAACGGGGGATTTGCAAGGATTATTTGTTTGCGGTCGCGCTGCTGGATTGTACTCAGGTCTTCGGCAAGGGTGTTTGTGTGCATGATGTTGGGCGCTTCTACGCCGTGGAAAATCATGTTCATGATTCCGATGATGTAGGCGAGGCCTTTCTTTTCTTTGCCGTAGAAGGTCTGCTTCTGGAGTATCTGCTTCTGCTCTACGGTCTGTGCTTTTCCGTTCAGGTAGTTGAATGCTTCGCAGAGGAAGCCGGCGCTTCCGCAGGCTCCGTCGTAGATGGTGTCTCCGATTTTTGGCTCTACCACGCGGACGATTGTGCGGATGAGCGGACGCGGTGTGTAATATTCCCCTCCGTTGCGGCCGGCGTTTCCCATCTTGTGGATTTTGCTTTCGTACAGGTGGCTCATTTCGTGCTTGTCCGTGCTGCTCTGGAAATGGAGTCCGTCTGCGTAGTTGAGGATTTCGCGCATGTTGTAGCCGGAGACTATTTTGTTTTTGAGTTCGCTGAATATTTCGCCTATTTTATATTCGAGGGTGTCCGGGGTTGTGGCGGTTGCCTTGAAGTTCTTGAGGTAGGGAAAGAGCTTGAGGTTTACAAAGTCTGAAAGGTCGTCTCCGGTCATGGCGTTTTTGTGGTCTATTTCGCCGGAGGGAGTTTTGGGGCAGGCCCAGGTGTTCCATCGGTATTCTTCTTTTATGATGTAGCTGTAGTCTTTCCCCTGCAGGGCCATCTCGTCGCTGCGTTCTATTTCCAAATCGTCAAGGTACTTCAAGAAGAGGATCCAGCTGGTCTGTTCTACGTAGTCCAGTTCGTTGGAACAGCCTGCCTCTTTCCACAGGATGTCGTCTATGTTCTTGAAGATTTGCTCGTAGTTCATAGGGTAATAATAGTAGAAAGTACAAAAGATTTATAGTCCTTTTTTAGGGTACAGGGCAGGCCAGCGCCCGGCTTTTGAAACAACGGCCCCGCGATGGACAGGCCTGCCCTGCGCCCCATCTTGCACAGGGCAGGGCAAGCCCCGGCCCTGCGACAGGTCAACATGACTGCACGGCTGCGTCCAGAAGCCCTTCCAGCACGCTTTTGGAAGGCATATTCCTGCCGGCCGCTCCGCTTACTCCCCAAAGCGGGGAAAATGTGTTATAATGAAAGGACAGCCCCCGTTTCCGGGGGCCCGGTTGCCGCCACAGGCCTTAGTCGCCGCGGTTTGGGTCCGGAAGCTTTCCGGGGCTGTACAGACCCTTTTACAGGAAGGTTCCTCATGCGCCCGACGTCCAAGACCAGATTCCTCATTTCACTGATGCTTCTCATTCCGTGGCTTCCCCTGCCCCTGCTGACGGTGAAGGCCTCTGCCCAGTCTGCGGCAGACAAGTCCGCGGCAAGCCAATCTACGGCAGCCCAGCCCGTCCGTACCGGGGACGTGGGGGACGACCCGCGCGGCAGGCTGGACCAGTCTTTCCTGGACGATCTGGTGCGCAAGAACTGGGACACGGCGGACGGGCTTCCCGGCATGACGATTACGACGCTCATGCAGGACCAGAAGGGCTACGTCTGGATCGGGACCTACGATGGACTGGTGCGCTTTGACGGGGTTGACTTCACCACCTACAGCCGCTCGACCGACGAGCGGTACGACTTTGCCTCCGCCCGCTCGATTATCCAGGACTCGCGGGGCGACATCTGGGTGGGCCATAACGACGAGGGCCTGACCCGCATCGCTGCAAGCGGGGAAATCTCCAAGCTGACGATAGATGACGGGCTTCCCAACAACAAGGTGAACGCGCTCTGCGAGGACGACGACGGCAACATCTGGGTGGGAACTTCGTCCGGCCTCTGCTACATCACCCCGGAGGAGGTCATGGTGGAGCCCTACGGCCTTGCCCAGCTGGAGATGGAAAACATCCTGGTCCAGCACCTCTTCTGCGACAGCCGGGGGCGGGTCTGGGTCTCGACCGGGAGTGAAGGGGACTGCTTCGTATACGAAGACGGCATGCTGACCCGCTTTGCGGGCATACGGAGCATCCCGGACTTCGCCATCTCGGTTGTCACCGAGGATGCGGAGGGGGCGATGTGGTTCGGCGGTTCGCCCGCCTATGCGGTCAGGGTCAAGGACGGTGAGGAGACGGTCTATGAGGTGTCGCCGGACGGCAAGTCCGCCCTGAACGTGAACTCGATAACGCACGACTCGGCGGGCAACGTCTGGATTGGCTCCGACGCGGGAATCATGGTGCTGCACGGCGGCAGCCATTCCCACTACACCGCGAAGAACGGGCTTCCCGACAACGGGGTCGTGTTCATCATGGAAGATTACGAGGGGAACATCTGGATTGCCCTGAACCGGGGCGGTCTGCAGAAGCTCAGCAAGGGCAAGTTCCGCCCGGTGAGGCTGCCCGTCAGCGCGAACAGCATCTGCGAGGACAGGAGGCGCGGGGTGACCTGGATTGCCTGCGACGACGGCCTCCGCTGCTACAAGGACGGCCAGTTCGTCGAGAACGCGGTCACGGACTACTGCAAGGGCTTCCGCGTCCGTCACGCGGGCCTGACACGGGACGGGGAGCTTTTGATTTCGTCCTATTCGTCCGTGCCGCTGGTCAGGGTGCTGCCTGACGGGAGCATCAGGGGCTGGACGACGGAGGACGGGATTGCCGCCAAAAAGGGGCGGGTCGCGATAAAGACGGCGGGCGGCGACTATTACGAGGGAACCCCGAACGGCCTTTCGATAATCCACCACGAGGACGGGCACATCTCCACGCTTACTCGGGACGACGGATTCACCAACCACTACATCATGTGGCTCTTCGAGGATTCTGAAGGCCGGGTCTGGGCGGGGACGAACGGCGGGGGCGTGTTCGTGCTGGAGGACGAGCGGATAACGAGGCATTACACGAACGAAGACGGTCTTGCCGGAAATGTCATATTCAAGATCCTTGAGCACGACGGGGGAATCTGGATAGCGACGGGTACGGGGCTTTCCCGATATATGGAAGCAAAGGACAGCTTCATCTGCTTCAACTCGCGCAACGGCCTGGGGACGGACAGCGTGTTCCAGATGATATGCGACGA
>JAILON010000036.1 GCA_024690865.1 Treponema sp.
CAACAGCTCTCGGGAGCTGATTTCCTCTATGGGACCGAGCACGTCAACGCTGTATTCGATGGACGCCAGCTCATCTTCCCTGACCCGGCTGAACCGCGGGTCGCGGCTGCAGGCGGACACGGCGTTGTGGACGATTTCTTCGGCGATGGAAGGCTGCGTGGCCCCGATTGTCCCGATGCAGCCCCGGAGCTGGCCGTCCAGGTGCAGGGAGACGAAGGTCCCTGCCTGGCGGGAGCGCATGTTGTCCGGCAGGGGGAGTTCCGTGCCATCGGGGAAGACGGCACGGCTTCCATCCACGCGGGGCAGGGCGCCTTCCCGCGTGTAGTACTCCACCGTGAGCCGGGCAAGCCGCACGTATGCGTCCTCCCTGCTTCGTATGTCAGCACGTCTTGCCTTTTCCTTCTCTTCATACTGCGACAGGAAGGCGCGGCTGGCGTCACTGCCGATGGGGCGGTAGCTGCATATCCCGTAGCCGACGCCGGTCGTCCCCTCATGCGAGTAGCACTTGGCTTCGACGGAGCTTTCGTCCAATGCCCCTGCCATGATGATGAAGGACCGGTGGCCGCATTCGGCCGCCTTGTCACAGAAGGACTCGTCAAAGGTGAAGAGGTCGCCGAATGCTGCCCGGGACATCACGTCCATGATCCTCCTGTCGTATTCGGGCCCTTCAGGTGCGAAGCCGTAGGGGCCGTCTTCGGAAAGCTTGTGGGAAAGGTCTCCGCTTGCTATCAGCACCGTCCTGCGTCCAGTCTTCTCTACGGCCCGCTTGATGCACTGGCCCAGCCGGTAGTGCTCCCGGTAGGGCTGTCCCGAAAGGCCGATGCGTACGAGCTTGAAGCCTGTGTAGCATTGCCTGACAAAGTAGAGGGGGACCATGGTTCCGTGGTCAAGTGAACTGTCTTTCTCTCCTTCTGTTCCCGCGCTGACGGAGGCGGATTCTGCCTCGTGGCAGATTGCAGAGACGAGCTCCCTGTCGTACTCCTCTCTGAAGGATACCTGTGGCGCGCCGAAGCGGGCGAAGCTGCCTGTAGCCCCCGTTCCTGGAGAGATGTGGAAGTAGTTCGAGTACAGTATGCTGTGCGGGGACGTGACGATGATGGTTTCCGGCCGTAGCCCCGCTATCTCCTGTGCGACGGCACGGTAGGAGTCCACCGTAGCTTGAACTTGCTTTTCCCCTCCTTTTCCCACTTCGGCAACGATGAGCGGGGGATGCGGGACCATGAACGTAGCGACCAGCGGCATGCAGGCACCTCCTGAAAGCTTGGTTTGTTCTATTATATACTATTATATCACGTATATAATAAAAGGGGGCGAAAATGTTGCATGCTAGCCCAGCCAGCGGGGACGGGGCAAGTAGAATACATTGAAACTGCAAAAGTGCCGACATATATGAGCTTGTTTCAAAAATCCGCCCGTGATATTTTTCTGCCACGTCCGTGATATTTTTCTGCCACGTACGAGACGCAGTTCCGGCATAGACGGTTCAATCCCCGGTCTGTTCACAGCTCGGTAATGCCGGAGGGGGGGCAAGGGAAAAACTCCCCATGCCCCTCTGTACATTTTTCCTTTCCCATGTTACAATAGTTATAACCTTTTAACTATTGTTTTGGAGGGAAGAATGGCTAAGGAAGCTGATGATATACACAAGTCGGGCGAGGACTACCTGGAGGCCATCCTCATGCTGCAGAAGAAGAACGGGGCTGCCCGCGCGGTGGATGTTGCCAGGCTCCTGCACGTCTCCAAGCCCAGCGTCAGCCGGGCTATGAACGTACTGGAGGAGACCGGCTACGTCACGGTAGGGGAGACGAGCTTCCTTCTTCTGACCGAGAAGGGCAAGGCAAAGGCCAATGACGTCTACGGCCGCCATATCCTTTTGACCAAATTCCTCATGAAGATTACCGGGGTGCCGGAGGAGCAGGCGGAAGAGAATGCCTGCCGGATAGAGCATGACATTGACCATGACGTAAAGCTTGGAATCGAAAGGTGGATGAAGAAAAATGCCTGACAGCACGAATGACGTGAGAAAGTCCGTATCCCATGGGACGATGACGGCTGACAACCACAAGGCCTTGTGGAGCGGGCGATTCGCCGAGGGGCCGGATGCCGCCGCGGTGGAATTTGAGACTTCAATCCATGTCGATGAGCGGATGGCCCTGGACGACATTGCTGGCTCCGTTGCCCATGCGACGATGCTGGGAAAGCAGGGGATAATCGGCACTGGGGATGCAGAGCAGATAGTGGCAGGCCTCAAGGGAATAGAAGCCGACCTGCTTTCCGGTTCCCTGCAGATTGACTACAGTGCGGAGGACATTCATTCCTTTATAGAGGCGACCCTGACCGACCGGATAGGGGAGGCGGGAAAGAAACTGCACACGGGGCGGAGCCGGAACGATCAGATTGCCTTGGACGAGCGGCTGTACCTGCGCCGGGTCATTCCCCTGCTGCAGAACGAGATAGTCACGCTCATAGAAGCTCTCGCCGCAATCGCGGAAAAGCACACCCAGACCCTGCTGACGGGCTACACCCACATGCAGCATGCCCAGCCGGGGACCCTTGCCCAGCATCTGAACGCTTGGGCCTTTATGCTCGTCCGCGACTGGGAACGGCTGGAGGATTCCCTGGGGCGGATAGACAAGTCCCCGCTGGGAAGCGGTGCGCTCGAGGGGAGTACCCTGCCGCTTGACCGAGAGGCTGTTGCGGCGGCACTCGGCTTTTCCGGCGTGACGGAAAATTCTATTGATTCCGTCTCTGACCGCGACTACTGCATTGAGTTCACGAGCGACTTTGCCATGCTGCAGGCCCACCTGAGCCGGATGTGCGAGGAAATCGTCCTCTGGTCCACGACGGAATTTGCCTTCGTGGAGCTTTCGGAGAAGTGGTCCACGGGCTCCTCGATAATGCCTCAGAAAAAGAATCCTGATTTCGCCGAGCTTATCCGTGGAAGGACGGGAAAGGTCTACGGGGACCTGATCAACCTGCTGACGATGGTGAAAGGCCTCCCGCTTGCCTACGACCGTGACATGCAGGAGGACAAGGAGCCCCTGTTCGACGCATTGGACACGGTGGAAGGCAACCTGAAGGTGTTTACGGCGATGGTTTCCAGCGCAAAGTGGAATACG
>JAILON010000069.1 GCA_024690865.1 Treponema sp.
TGTCCATTGGAATATATAGCAACAATAGCAAACAACGTTTGTAGAGGAGTTTTATATGAATGAAAAATTGAAAAACATTTCTGCCTTGTCGCTGGCAGCCTTGGCCCTCATGGCAGTCCTCGCCGGCTGTGCAAAGAAGGAGAGCGCATCTGGCAGTAGTGCGGCGGCGCCTGCGGAAAATGCCGGCCCCGTTACGATTGACCTCTGGTACGGTGCTGCCGTTACCGAAGCAGGTCCGCCCCCTGCGGACTGGAAGGCCCTTCAGATCATCAAGGACAAGCTCAACATTGACTTGAAGCTGACTGCCCTTCCTTCCAGCGAGAACGACCAGGATGTGAAGATTAACGCGGCCGGTGCGGGAAACAACCTTCCCGACCTCTTTATGGTTCGCCGTCCAGTCTGGCTCAAGCTGGTCCAGCAGGGCCTTGTTGCGCCCGTCGATGACCTGTACGCGAAGATGCCGGTGCGCAGCTCCAAGCACTATGATGCGGAAAGCCGGGCGTTCACGAGCGTCGACGGCGTTTCCTATGGACTGGCTTCCCCCGGTTCAATCATAAAGAACGAAGGCGTCCTCATCCGCAAGGACTGGCTGGACAGGCTCGGCCTTTCCGTTCCGAAGACGACTGATGAGTTGATGACGGTGATGAAGGCCTTTACCTTCAACGATCCCGACGGCAACAAGAAGAACGATACCTACGGTTACGGAGCTTTCATTGAAATCCATGAGCCTGAGGAAGGACTTGGCCGCCGTCTGGATCCGATTATGGGTGCTTTTGGCGTAGCTGGAACATGGAACATGACCAAGGCCAATGCCGGACTGAACGTGCTTAAGCCCGAGTACTTTGACGGTCTGAGCTTCGTCAAGCAGATGTGCGACGAAGGCGTTATCGATCCCAACTGGACGAGCTACAAGAAGGACGATTTCCGTGCCGCATGGAAGCAGGGACGTTTTGGAATCATGCGTGAACAGAACGCAGCTTTTGCCGCAAAGTCCAACTATGCGCCCTTCGACGAGAACTTCCCGGATGGAGAGTGGATTGTCATTGACCCGCCTGCCGGACCCAATGGAGCTTCTTCTGTCGGTGTCTATATGAACTCCTACCGTATCTATGCGGTTTCACAGGATGCGGCTGATGCCGGCAAGCTGGATGCGATTGCCCGCCTGCTTGAGTGGATGTCCAGCGACGAAGGCTATTACCTCCTCGGATGGGGTGAAAAGGACGTGAACTTTGTCCTCGATGCAGAAGGTGTTCCGAGCAAGAACGGACTCGCCGATGCAAGCAAGGCCTTTGACCAGCCGGATATCGTTCCGATCACCCAGCTCAGAAACATGGTCTACTACAACAGCGATATCGAAATCAAGGCCCGCTATCCTTCATACACGACCGCCAAGTCTGGCAAGCAGATGAGCGCGGGAACGGTCCTCCGCGACATGCAGTCCCGCCAGTGGACGGCAAACAACGGAGCCGACACCCTTCCTCTGCCCAGCACCGACTTGAAGCGCTTCTACGAACAGGGCGTCCTTGAGTTCATGAACGGCAAGAGGGCGATGACCCGTGACAGCTGGAATGCCTGGATCGAGGAGTTCAAGAAGATGGGCGGCGAAAAGTGGAATAACGACGGCGTCGCCTTTGCAAAGGACAACAACCTGCTTTACTAGGATGATGGCAATGCTGGATGAACGTATTTCCCTTCAGATGTCGCTTTCCGTCATGCAGCGCTATCTGCCGGAGCAGTTCCTGTGGCATTATGAGCATGGACTTGTGCTCCAGGCCATATATGCCACTGGAAAAAAATATGCCCGGCCGGATTTTGCCGCTTACGTGAAGTCGATGTACGATACGAAGGTTCAGGCCGACGGTTCCATTTTGAGCTACCGTGAGGGGGAGTTCAACCTGGATCAGGTGAATCCGGGCAAGAACCTCTTTGACCTGTACCGGGACTGCGGTGATGAGAAATACCGCAAGGCCATTGAGGTCCTGCGCTCCCAGCTGCGAGGTCAGCCACGGACGGAGAGCGGAGGTTTCTGGCACAAGAAGATTTACCCCTCCCAGATGTGGCTGGACGGCATCTATATGGCCCAGCCCTTCTATGCCCGCTATGCCGTCGAGTTCGGTGAGGAAACCGATTTTGATGACATAGGGCATCAGGTGGAGCTTGTCTACGAGCATACGAGGGACGAGGTTTCTGGCCTCCTCTATCATGCTTGGGACGAGTCCTGCAAGCAGCTCTGGGCCAACCCGGAGACGGGCTGTTCCCCCCACTTCTGGGGGCGGGCGATGGGTTGGTACTGCATGGCTGTCCTGGACGTTTTGGACTACCTGCCGGCAAACGATCGGAATGACTTCCTACGGGAACGGCTGCTTGCGATAGCGAACTCCCTGGTCAAGCCAGTCCTATCCGTTCAGGACAAGGAGAGCGGCCTTTGGTATCAGGTGCTCGACATGGGAAGCAGGGCGAAGAACTACCTTGAGACTTCCGCGTCGGCGATGTTCGTCTATTTCCTGTTCAAGATTGTCAGGACGGGAATCCTTGCCGCATCGTCGGGCCTTTCCCGCGATGAAGTCCTTGCCGCCGCGAAGAAGGGCTACGGCGGCCTGTGCTCGCGGATCAGCAACGATGAATCCGGCAACCTGCACCTGGCGGGCATCTGCTCGGTGGCGGGTCTCGGCGGGAATCCCTACCGGGATGGATCCTATGATTATTACGTAAAGGAAGCCGTTGTCTCCGATGACTTCAAGGGAGTCGGCCCCTTTATCCTTGCCTCGCTCGAAGCGGAATCGCTATGACCCTTCCTGTGACCCTGTATGCCGTCAAAGGCAAGTCCTATGACAAGAAACTCTTTGATGGCCTGCAGGAAGCCTTTGACTGGGTTGAACAGGACGGGGACTGCATGGAAGCCTACCTGTCCCTGCCTCCGGGCATCTTCAGCGGCCAGTTCTATCTGGACGGCTGGAGGAGGGAGCGGGGGCTTTCTCCCATTCCTGTCCACATCATCGGTTCGGGGCAGGGGAAGACGATTCTGAGGGGCGACCTGTATGCACGGAAGATGATAGTGTATGGTACGGGAGAGGATGGACGTCTCGGCACCTTCCGTTCCTATACTCTTTTTGTGAGTGGACCTCGCGTGAGCATAGAAGCTTTGACGATTGAGAACACTGCCGGCCTGCCGGAGCCTCAGGGGCACGGAAAGGATGCAGGGCAGGCCGTCGCCCTCTATGCTGATGCGAGTTTCCTTCAATGCCGGAAGGTGACCCTGCGGGGATTTCAGGACACCCTTTTCCTTGCCCCCCTTCCGAAGGAGGAACGGATCAAGGGTGGCTTTAAGGGGCCCCGTGATGGGGAGAAGCGGCTGCCTTCCTTTCAAATTTATGAAAACTGCCGTATCTACGGAACGGTCGATTTTATCTTTGGCGGCGCCTCAGCCCTCTTCAAGCATTGCCTGATAGCGGTGCGGGGACAGGAAGGCTGTGATGAAAACTATATTGCGGCCCCTTCGGCAGATGCTCCCGATGAAAACAAGGGATTTGTCTTTTACCGTTGCCTGATTGAAAAGGACGAGAGCTTTGCCCCTGTCAGCTGCAGGAGTTTTTTGGCCCGGCCTTGGCGCCCCTTTGCCTGTTGCGCCTATATACGTTGCTGGCTGGATTCCTTCATTGAATCACGGCTCTGGGACAACTGGGGGAACAGGGACAACGAAAAAAACTGCCGCTTTGGTACATACCGGAACAGCTGGGCGGGCAGGGGAAAAGAAACCCCTGCCTTTGGATATACGCTTGCGCGTAAGGAAGTTCGAGACTTGCTGCGCTATTTTAAGAAGCGGCGGAAAGAGCTGCTGGCAGAAGAAAAGGAACAGGGAGGAGCATGATGCAGACGCTTAAAAGACTGGAAGATTTTGGGGCTTCCCCTTCCTCCCCGGACAACAGCGAGGCCTTTGCGAAGGCCATTTCCTTTTTTCAGGAGCAAGGGGGCGGTACCCTGCGGATCGGGAGCGGGGTCTGGGCAACTGGCCCCATACGGCTTTGTTCTTCCCTGACGCTGGAACTTGAAGAAGATTCCGTCATTTCCTTCATACCCGAAGCAGAACGTTACCGGCCGGTGAAGACCCGCTGGGAAGGAGTCGTCTGCTATGCGATGCAGCCCTGCATCTTTGCCGATGGGTCGAAGGATGTCAGCATCCGGGGAAAGGGAATCATCGACGGTAACGGAGCTTCCTGGTGGGAACAGGTGCGGCAGAAGCGGGGTCAGAAGGGCCCCCTCCTTCCGATTGAGCGGGAACTTGCCGCCTTGAACCCCGGCTATGAAAGCCAGCCCGGCGGCGGAGGGGGACGGGCATCCCAGTTCCTGCGGCCGGCCCTCCTTCAGTTCCATGAGTGTTCCGGCGTGAAGGTGGAGGGGATCCGTTTGCAGAACTCCCCATTCTGGACCCTCCATCCCCTCTTCTGCAGCGACGTCCTGTTGAAAGATCTTGACATCTGCAATCCTCCTGACGCGCCGAATACCGACGGCATGGACATAGACTCCTGCGACGGAGTACAGATCGAATCCTGC
>JAILON010000083.1 GCA_024690865.1 Treponema sp.
CCTTGTGGAGCACCAGTCCACGATAAACCGCAACATGCCCCTGCGCATGCTCGGCTACGTGGCGAGGATTTACGAGCGGATGGTCCCCGCAAAGAAGAAGTTCTACCGCGGCAGGGTGCGTGTGCCCATGCCGGAGTTCTATGTGATGTATAACGGTAGCGACGACTTCCCCGAGATGGAGCTTATGAGGCTATCTGACTCGTTTATCTATCCCGACGGGCGGATGTCTGCCGAAGTGCCGCTGGAGCTTGTCGTCAGAGCATACAACATAACCCCGGGCAAGGGGGACGCTCTCTTGGACAAGTGTCCGGTGCTGAGGCAGTACTCGCAGTTCAGCAGCTTGGTACGGGAAGCCGTAAGGGAAAAAAAGGACGAGCCGCTTACCTGGGCGGTGAAGAAAGCGATGCGGCAGGGGATACTGCCCGAATATCTGAATAGGAAAGCAGCGGAGGTAGTAAATATGCTGACTATGGAATATGATTATGACTTGGACGTTGCAGCGCAAAAAGAGGAGTCCTTTGAGGAGGGGCTTGTAGAAGGTAAACACGAAGACCTCCGTAACTTGATGGCCAACCTGTCGTTGACGGCGGAACAGGCGATGGACGCGCTGGGCATCCCTGCGGAGGAGCGGGAGAAGTACGCGGCCAGGCTGGAGGAGGACGCGACAATGGCCACAGCGGGGGCGTGACGGGGCAGCAGGTTCTCTTCGTGGTCCTCGTGTACCTGTTGACCTTCGTCGTCGCCGGAAGGTCCGCAAAAGCACCTCCGCTGGGCAAAAAAAGTTGCAAAAATCCGAAAATTTCCTGCCAACGCACTAAAATTCTGTGCGTTGTACTCTAGTGTCGTTTGGAAAGACCGTGTAAAATAGGGGCATGTCAGTTGCAAAAAGCAGTCGGCTTTTGCAACTGGCCCGAACGGACGTTGCTTTGCAGACGGCAAAAAGATGAAAAAAAATTGCAAAAAGAGGCCGAAAGGGCTTGACACGAAAAAGCTTTCTCACATAATGGCCTGTGGCCTGTGGCCTGTGGCCTGTGGCCTGTGGCCTGTGGGCCCCTCTTACGCCCTTTTAAGTAATCCCTGCAAAACACATTCCCTTTATCCTCATAAACTGTCCTCGGAGGGCGCGGCCTGCCGCATCCACGGGGCTTTTTATATTTCAATTCTTCCAATCTTCCAAAAAGGAGAAAGAGCATGAAAAAACTTTTTGTCACCGGCCTGGCCGTGCTTGCGGCAGGGCTTCTGGCCGCATCCTTTACGGCATGCAACAACAGCAGCAGCGGCTCCAGCAGCAATGACGGGGCGGCCTACATCCCGGGGAGCGGCGGCACAGGCAGCACAACGTCGTCCACCTCCTATACCGGCAGCATGACCGTGAACGGCGCTTCCTACACGTCGTTGACGATGAACGGCACGAGCACCACCGGAACGGCGACGCTTTCGGGCGGTGCGGGAAGCATTTCCGGAAGCTACTCCAGAGCCGTGGCGGCGGCGGCCAACTCGACCATATACAGCGGCAGCTACACCATAACGTTCAGCTTCGGAACCATCACCGTGACTTTCAGCGACAATGCCGTCACGCTGTCCATCGGAACCGTGGCCGCAAGCGGGACGGGCACGCTCGTGGTGCAGGCCTCAGGCGGAAGCGCAGGCAGCTCAGGCGGAAGCACGGCCGGAAGCGGCTCCAGTGCGGGCGGAAGCACGGGCGGAAGTAGCAGCGCAACAAGCAGCACGGGCCTTAGCTGCGTCGTAAACGGGACCTCCAGCTACCCGTCCATAGCGGCCCTGTTCGATGCGCTGAAGGCCATGCCGAACGGGTCGTCCGCAAGCGTGACGATTTCGGGCTGCATGACCGAGGAAGATTTGAATACGCTCAGTAGTGGTGGGCTCTCTAACTTTTCATCAGATACAATACGGGTGACATTTGATGCGTCCGGAGTAACGGGCATAAAGAGAGTGGTAACAAGCAGACCCATCACCGCAGGGAGTTCTGAAGAAATCGCCTTCAGCGGCTTGAAAAACGTCCTTGTGGGAGTTGTGCTTCCAAACGGCGTGACGAGTTTCGGAAATGGCTCGATAGGGAGCGAGTCTGCATTCATGAACTACACGTTGCTTGAAAGCGTGACCCTGCCAGCCGGCCTGACGAACATCGGGGAAAGCGCATTCTTCCAGTGCAGCTCGCTTGCGAGCGTGACGATACCGGAAGGCGTGACGAACATCGGAGCCCTCGCATTTATTGACTGCAGTTCACTTGCGAGCGTAACGATACCTTCCACCGTAACAAGCATCGAAGACAGCGCATTTGAGGACTGCGGTGCACTTACGAGCGTAACAATACCGGAAGGCGTGACGAACATCGGAGACCTCGCATTTCAGGACTGCAGCTCACTTGCGAGCGTGACGATACCTTCCAGCGTAACGAGTATCGGGCGACAGGCATTCTGCGACTGCAGCTCGCTTACAAGTGTGACGATACCGGAAGGCGTGACGAGCATCGGTGAGCAGGCATTCAGCGAGTGCAGCTCGCTTACAAGCATAAGCCTTCCTGCCAGCCTGACGAGCATTGGAACTGCTGCATTCGCGGGCTGTAATGCGATTGCAGACGTGACGGTACCTGCAAGCCTGACTGTACACTATAGCGAGAATGACGGCTTTTCTGATAGGCCTGAACCTAAAGGGAAACTCACGATAACTGCAGGCGGAACGACTGTCGGCAAAATGTTTAAAAACAGCGACGTTACAAACGTGACAATATCGGAGGGCGTGACGACCATCGGAGACGAAGCGTTTGACTTCTGCCTCAAGCTAACGAGCGCGACCCTTCCTGCCAGTCTGACAGGCATTGGGGAAAATGCCTTCAAGGGCTGCAATATTGCGAGCGTAACGATACCGGCAGGCATGACAAGCATCGGGAATAAGGCGTTCTACGGCTGCAAACTTACGAGCGTGACGATACCGGAGGGTGTGACAAGCATCGGTGAGAAAGCGTTCTACAGCAGCAAGCTTACGAGCGTGACGATACCGGAAGGCGTGACAACCATCGGGGATAATGCGTTTGATGTCTGCAACTCGCTTGCGAGCGTGACGATACCCGTCAGCGTGACAAGCATCGGGTCAAGCGCGTTTACCAACAGCGCCGACAGCCTGGTCATCAGCTATGAAGGAACGAAGAGCCAGTGGGATGCTATAGAGAAGAACTCGCAAATCTGTGACTATAGGAAGACGCTGCAGTGTAGCGACGGGACCTTCACCCTGTACCCGTAGCTCACAAGGGTCGGACGGCAGGACATTCCTGCTGCCCGACCCCGGCGCGTCACGTCCTGCAGGCGGGCTTGCCGTTTTCTCCGGCCTGTCAGTATATTGTTCCCATGAGTACAAGCCTTTCCGAATCCATCGACCCGGCGATGCTCAGCCGCATACAGGCCCTGCGGCTGATGGACGACGACTTCATGACCGTCGTCTTTTCCGGCGACAACGAGGCGACCGAATTTCTGCTTCGCATCCTGCTTTCCCGCGACGACCTGAAAGTCAAAAGCTCCATGACGCAGAAGGAGAAGCGCAACCTCTTCGGCCGGTCCGTTCGCTTGGACATCGTCGCTGAGGATACGGAGGGAAAGACCTACAACGTAGAGGTCCAGCGGGGCGGACAAGGGGGCGTCGCCCCGGCGGGTCAGGTATAACCTTGCCATGTTGGACAGCCATACGCTCAAGAAGGACGACGACTTTTCTGCCCTGCCGGAGACCTACATCATTTTCATCACCGAGAACGACTATGTTGGGCAGGGAAAGCCCTTCTACAAGGTAAAGAAGTGCTTCGAGGACACCGCCGACATGGGAAATGGGGATTTGCCATTTGACGACGGATGCCATATAATGTATGTGAACGGCGAGTACAGGGGTGATGACGCCATCGGGCATCTTATGCATGACTTCGGCTGCCGTAATGCGGACGACATGCATTATGACGAGCTGGCCGAAAGGGTGCGATTCCACAAGCAGCAGAGCAAGGGGGTAGAGACTATGTGCAGGATTTTTGAAGAATACGGCAACGAAGTCGCGGCGGAGCGCGTTGCAAAGGCTAAAGCCGAATGGAACTCTGAGCTTGTGGAAAGCCTGCTGCGCGACGGGAGTTTGTCCCTTGAGCGTATTGCCGCCATCGCGAAAGTGCCGCTTGAGCAGGTCCGGCAGATTTCACAGAAGCTTGCCGAGCCCGTGTGCTAGGCGGGTCCTGCTCCGGCACGGCCCGTCCTGCATAAGGTCGGGAGCGGGCGGTGGCCTTGCGACGTGACCTGTACCATTCGCCGCCTGCGTCAATATTGCTCGTGGTTATCTCACTTTTTTTGCCAGATAACCACGAACAATCCGCGGCCCCTTCACGGCCTGCCTTGAAATTCCACGGCGTTTTGCATAGAATACGGGTATGAAAGTTCTTGTAGTAGGAAACGGCGGCCGCGAGCACGCCATAGCATGGAAGCTGTCGGAGAGCGCCGATGTCAAGGAGGTGGTCTGTGTCCCCGGGAACGGGGGGACTGCCTATGAAGGCAAGTGCGTCAATATAGAGCCGGAAGGCAAAAACTACGTGGAGATTGCCAAGAGGGAAGGATGCTCCATGGCGGTCATAGGGCCGGAGGATCCGCTGGCTGAAGGGCTTGCGGACGAATTCTGGGCGGCGGGCATCAGCGTCGTCGGCCCCCGGAAAGCGGCTGCCCAGCTTGAGGCCAGCAAGGACTTTGCCAAGGAATTCATGAAGAAATACGGGGTCGCCTCGGCCGCAAGCGAGACGTTTGACGATGAGGCGGCGGCCCTTGACTATATCCGCAGGAAGGGTGCTCCCATTGTCGTAAAGGCTGACGGCCTTGCGGCCGGCAAGGGTGTCGTCGTCGCGAAGACAGTGGAGGAAGCGGAGGCCGCCGTCCGCGACATGATGGAGGCCCGCAAGTTCGGGGACTCCGGCAGCAAGCTGGTCATAGAGGACTACCTTGCGGGCAACGAGCTTTCCGTCCTGGCGGCGGTCAGCGTTACGCCGGAGCTTGCGGCTTCCGGCAAGGCCTGCATCGTTCCCTTCTTGAGCGCGCGCGACCACAAGCGCCTGTGCGATGGGGCGGAAGGCCCCAACACGGGAGGCATGGGGGCGATTGCCCCGGTGGAAGACCTCACCGTCCTGGTCCAGTCGCAGTTTGAAAAGGATATACTTCAGCCCACCCTAAAGGGGTTGGCCGACATGAAGATGGACTACAGGGGCTTTATCTTCTTTGGCCTCATGCTGACGGAAGACGGCCCCAAGTGCCTGGAGTACAACGTCAGGCTTGGCGACCCGGAGACGCAGGCCGTGCTGCCCCTGATGGACTTTGACTTCGCCGCGATGTGCAAGGCCATCGTGGACGGAACGCTCAAGGACTTCAAGTTTGAATGGAAGCCGGGCTGCGTCGTGGCCCCGGTTGCGGTCAGCGGGGGCTATCCCGGAGAGTACAGGAAGGGGGTTCCCATAGACTGTGACAAGGCCGCCTTTGCCAGGAGCGGGGCGAAGCTGTTCGTTGCCGGGGCGAAGCCCGACAGGCGCGGGGACCGCATCCAGACCGAGGAGTCAACCGGACTCATCACGAGCGGCGGTCGCGTCCTTGCCTGCTCCGCCTACGGGAAGGATTTTGACGAGGCCTGGCACAAGGCTTACGAGGCAATGGGCACGGTCCACTTTGACGGGATGTTCTACCGGAAGGACATCGGGCTTCCCAGCGCCGCCCGGTCCAATTAGGTCCGGTCCAACTAGGCCCGGTCAAGCCAATCCGGCCTCAGGCAGGCGCGGTGGCTTACGGCCGCAGTTTGCGGCCTGCCGCAAGAGCCTGCGGCCTGATGAAACCGCGGGCAAACTGAACGTCAGAATTTGATTCTTAAAAACCTGATGGAGTTGACTGCGGCACGGATGGCTTCGTCGCAGAGGACCGCGATGAAGACTCCCAGCATACCCAGCTTGAGCACGAACACGCAGACCGCCGCGCCGGCGATGACGCTGGCGGTTCCCAGTATCTGGGTGACGAGCATCCACTTCGTGTCACCGTAGCCGCGTATCCCGCTTCCCACGATGATGTTGCCTGATTTGCCGAACAGGTTGACGGCGACCAGTATGATGTAGACGACCGACATTTCGATTACTTCCGTGTCTGTCGTGAAGAGGCTGAGGGTCAGGCGCGGGAAGATTGAGGTGAAAATCAGCGCGAGGGACGAAACGAGGAATGACCACCGTATGGCGGTCTTTACTATGGACCGGTACAGTGCAAGGTCCTTTGCGCCTGTCGCCTCGCCGGTCAGCGTGAGCGTCCCGCTTCCTATTGAGCCGATTATGATGACGAAGAGCATTTCTACGGTGAAGACCATGGAATATATGCCGGCGGCCCGTTCGTCGATGGTGTTCAGTATCCTGATTATGCACAGGTTTCCGAAATTCCACAGCAGGTCCTCAAGCGCGGAATTTACGCCGAGCCTCATGGACTTGAGGTAAGGCCGCAGCCTGGCGCGGACTATTGTCCTCAGGCCGGGGCTGGTCAGGAATTTGTCACGGTGGGCGATGATTACATATACGAGGTATATGGCCCCGATGTATTCCGCGATTGTTGTCCCCAGGGCCGCTCCTGCCAGTTCCATCCGGGGAAAGCCGAAGTTGCCGAAAATCAGAAGGTAGTCCAGCAGGATGTTCAGCAGCGAGCGTATGAGGCCGTATGTCACCAGGGGCTTCGTGTAATTTGAGGTCTGGAATATGACCGAGTACGAGGCTCCCGGTCCGATGATGAGGAACACGGGCGCGTAAAGCCTGGTGTACGTGACGCACATCTGCATGACGTTCTGCGATACTCCCATGAGGGTATACGTGAGGGGGCTGCAGAAAGTCCAGAAAAGGAACAGCGCGACCGGAATCACGTTGTGGAACTTTATGAGCGATGCGGCATACTGCAACGCCTTTTCGTTCTCCTTCTCGCCGACCGAATGGCTTATAAGGATGGACGCGCCAACCGAAAGCGAATATACGAAGGACATTGTGGTCCATACCGGGGCTGTTGCGTTCCCGACCGCGCTCATGTAGAGTATGTCCAGCCGTCCCAGGAAAATCCTGTCAATGAACATCTGGACCTGCGATATCAGGTTGCTCAGCATGATCGGGACGAAAATCTTTACGAGCCTGTTCTTGTATTCAGTTTTAAAAAGCATGTTGCATCCGAGGTTCCGGCTGCGGGCCGGTGGCATAAATCAGCCTTAGAAGACGTTGACCTGGCAGAGCTTCATTGCGGCCAGGGCGGTGGCATGGCTTTCGGGGGTCACGCAGGCGCAGCAGGAGGAGTCCACGCTGACCTTGACCTCCGGCAGCCTGGCCTTGAGTATGAGGGCGTTGCTTATGACGCAGATTCCCGTGCACAGGCCCACCAGCTCCACCTCCTCAAGGCCGGGGAGCGATGCGGCATATTCTGCCAGCTCCATTGAGCCGAACGAGGGCTTGTCTATCACCTTTGAGCCGCCGACATCCAGCTGGCTTGAGATCTGCCAGCCGTCAGTGCCCCTGACGCAGTGGACCACGGGCAGGTTCTTGCCTTCCTGCGTGCGCAGGTAGTCCTCCTGGTGGGTGTCGCGGGTAAAGACGACCTCATAGCCCGCATTGCGGCAGTCCCTGATTTTTGCCGCCACCTTGGGGACTATGGCGACGGCTTCCTTGGTGCCCAGGGCCGCGTCTATGAAGTCGTTCTGCATGTCTATTACGGTTAAAAGCTTCATGTTTTCCTCTCCTGCCGTATTGTATCAGTTTGCCTGGATGTACACAATATAGAAACTGTTCCCGACAGGCGTCCCCTCGCCCCCTTTACGTTCCTGTGTTTTTTTCGTAAAATGGAGCCCTTATGGAATTCACACAGGAACAGATGGATGCCCTTCAGGTCAACGAGGTGGACATCCTGAAAAAGGTCGCGGATGAGCTTAACATCCGCGTCGCGCAGGTCAGCGCGGTCATTTCTTTGGTGAAGGAAGGCTGCACCATTCCTTTTATAGCACGTTACCGCAAGGAGCAGCACGGCTCCCTGGACGAGGTGCAGGTACGCGATTCTGATCATCTTTTCACGACATACAAGAACTTGGAGGAAAGGCGCCTTGAGATTGTCCGGGGCATATTCGGGCAGGGCAAGCTGACGGAGAGCCTTTACAACGCCGCTATGGGCGCGAAGACCATGACGGAGCTGGAGGACCTTTGGGCACCCTTCAAGAAGAAGAAGAAGACCCGCGGCATGGTCGCCCAGGAGAAGGGGCTGGAGCCTCTCGCCGACGCGATCATGGGCACGGATGAGGTCCCGGCACTTTCCGACGGTGAGATTCTGGCCAAGGCCGCCGAATTCGTCAAGGAGGATGCGGAGCATCCCGAGCTTTCCGTCGCCAGCGCGGAGGACGCGCTCCAGGGGGCGAAGGACATCATAGCCGAGCGCGTGTCGCAGGACACCAAGAACCGCGAGACCGTCCACAATTACTACATGGACACCGGCTCCATCGTCACGAAGGGCATCGTGCCTGACGGGCAGGTCGCCGAGGAAGTCGAGAAGAAATCCACATACAAGATGTACTGGGACTACAGCGAGCCGCTCAGCCAGCTGAAGCCCCACCGCACGCTCGCCATAAACCGCGGGGAGCGTGAGGGCGCGCTGGACGTGACCATAGATGTCAGCGTGGACGATGCCGTCCGCGAGGTGCAGGGGCGCTACAGCTTGAAGAACAAGTACTTCGGTGACGCCATAGAGGACGGGGTCATCCGCCTGCTTTCCCCGGCGGTCGTGCGCGAGATACGCAGCGACGAGGCCGACGAGGCGGACGAGCACGGAATCGGCGTGTTCAGCGAGAACCTGAAGAACCTGCTGATGACCCAGCCCATAAAGGGCAGCCGCGTCCTGGGCGTGGACCCCGGAATCCGCACGGGAACCAAGTGCGCCGCGCTGGACGAGACGGGCAAGTACCTGGGCTACTTCCTGATCAAGCAGGTTGCCGATCCCTTGGATGCATACAACAAGCTGAACGAGGCGATTGACAAGTACGACATTCAGATTGTCGCGGTCGGCAACGGGACGGGAAGCCAGGAGGTCCAGGCCATCGTAGCCAAGGTCATCAGCGAGAACTATGCTGACAAGGTGAGCTACACGGTCGTCGATGAGTCCGGAGCGTCCGTCTATTCCGCGAGCGACATTGCCCGCGAGGAGTTCCCCGACCTTGACCTGACGATCCGCGGCGCGATAAGCATGGGCCGCCGCCTGCAGGATCCTTTGGCCGAGCTGGTCAAGATAGACCCCAAGGCAATCGGCGTGGGATTGTACCAGCATGACGTGAACCAGAAGAAGCTGTCGGACACCTTGGACGAGGTTGTCGGCTCCGTCGTCAACCAGGTGGGCGTGAACCTGAACACCGCGTCCGCCTCCCTGCTCAAGTACGTTTCGGGCATCAACTCCTCGCTTGCCAAGAAGATAGTCAAGTACCGCGACGAGAACGGGAAGATCACGCGCCGCGACGACCTGAAGAAGGTGTCCGGCCTGGGGCCCAAGGCTTTCGAGCAGTGCGCGGGCTTCCTGAAAATCCCGGAGAGCTCCAACCCGCTGGACAACACTTGGGTGCACCCGGAGAACTACGCCGTCGCGGGCGAGCTGCTCCCCCTTGTCCAGAAGAAGGAGAAAATAACCGCCGAGCTGCGGAAGCAGCTTGAGGAGAAGTATTCCGTCGGCGAGATGACCATAAACGACATAATCGACGAGCTTGCCAAGCCCAACCGCGACCCGCGCGACGGCTACCCCGCCCCCATAATGCAGAAGGGCGTGGTCAAGTTCGAGGACCTGAAGGTGGGCATGAAGGTGACGGGCAAGATAAAGAACGTCGTGGACTTCGGCGCCTTCGTGGACATTGGCCTGCACGAGACGGGATTCGTCCACATCAGCGAGCTGTCCGACGCCTACGTCAAGGACCCGATGAACGTGGTGAAGGTCGGCGACGTTAAGGAATTCATGATAATCAGCCTGGATCCCGACCGCATGAGGATAGGCCTGTCGCTCAAAAGCGATGCCACGGCCCGTTTGGGAAGCGGTGAAAAGAAGCCTTCCTCCACCGGTGCTGGCGGTGCTGCTGGAAAGAAGCGTGTCATCGTGATAAAGAAGGGGGCCTCCGCGGGTGCGGGTGCCGCGGTAGCTGCGGGCGCTTCGCCAAAGGCGGGGGGGGCGTCCGGCAGGGGCAGCGGATCTGGCAGGCCTCCGAGGGGCGACAAGCAGTATGGCGGTTCCGACGACGGCATGTATTACAATCCCTTTGCCGCGCTGCTGAAGAAATAGAAGGAATGGTGCAGGGCTCCCGGTGCATGGTGCCGTCGGGGGCCCTTCGGATGTGCTGGACAAAACTGTAAGGAGGTGAATCGCTATGGAGAATGCCGTTCATGTTTACCCGGAGGGCTGTTACTTCAAGAGCCTTGAGGACATAAAGGATAAGCGTGTGACGATTATGGGGCTTGGCCTGAACGGGGGGGGCGAGGCGAGCGTCAAGTTCTTCCTGCGCCACGGGGCCTACGTTACCGTGACCGACAGGAAGAGCCGGCAGGAGCTGGAGCCGACCATCCTCTCCATAACGAACGACCCCTCTCTTGACAGGAGCCGCCTGACCTACGTCCTGGGCCAGCACCGCATGGAGGATTTTTCCAATGCGGATTGCGTGATAAAGACTCCGGGCGTCAGGTTCGAAGGCAACAAATACCTTGAGGCGGCCAAGGCAGTTGAGACCGACATAAGCGTGTTCCTCAACTTCTGCCGGTCTCCCCTTATTGCCGTGACCGGCAGCAAGGGCAAGAGCAGCACCGCCTCGGCGATACACTACGGCCTGCAGAAGTCGGGCTATTCCGCTTTCCTCGGGGGCAACATTACCGTAAGCCCCCTGTCCTTTCTGGAAGAGACCAACGGGACCACTCCTGTCGTGCTGGAGCTTTCCAGCTGGCAGCTGCGCGACCTGCGGGGCAGGAAGCTGCTCAAGCCCAAGGTCGCGATAATCACCAAAATCCTCCCCGACCACCAGAACTGGTATGGCGGCATGGACAGCTATGTTGATGACAAGCGGCTCATTTACGCCGACCAGGGCAGCGATGACTTCACGATTCTGGACGCGGACCCGGACGGCTACATGAGCGAATGTTCTTCCCCAAAGGCTGGATGTACCTGCTGGGGCGATGACTTTGCCCGCGAGTCGGGGGCCTTCGTCCTCCGCTACAGCCAGTCCGTCCTGCACCGCGACGTATGGGGTGCGTTCCTCAAAAAGGAGCGGGACGGCACGGTTACGGGCTGGGCCAACCTGCCCGAAGCCCTTCGCAGCAAGCAGTCCGTTATGAAGGGAATCCTTCAGGAGCGGATATTGAAGGACCTTGACGTTCCCGGTCCCATCGGCCGGATAAACGCGCTCAAAGCTGCCTTGACCCTGCATTTGATGCGGATAAATCCTGAACAGATCTGCAACGTGCTTGCGACTTGGCCGGGCCTGCCCCACCGTCTGGAGGCCTGCCACAAGTGGAAGAACGAGAAGGATGGAAGGCATTTGACGTTCTACAATGACAGCTGTTCTACCGTGCCGGAATCCACCGCCATGGCGAGCCAGTCCTTCAAGCAGGAAATCGTGCTTATCGCTGGAGGAACGGACAAGGAGCTGGACTTCCGTCCGCTGGCCCGTACTTTGAGCGGGGAGGACGGAAGCAAGTATAGGGTAAGGCAGCTGTACCTTTTGGAGGGCAGCGGCACGGACAAGTTGATTCCCCTGCTGGACTTGGGGCGGGTCGGCTACATGGGGCCGTACCCTTCCCTAAAGGAGCTTTTGATGGAGTTGAAGGAGCGGCTGTCCGCTCCCGATGCGAGGAAGGTTTTTGGACCCGTGACTCAGCATGGCTTCCTTCCTGTCGTATTCTCTCCGGGCTGCACCTCCTTCGGGATGTTCAACAATGAGTTTGACCGGGGAGAGAAGTTCAAATCTGTCGTAAAGGATGTGTTCATCTAAATGGCAGTCTTTTCTGCGGAACCAGGTTCCGCTGGGGAGGACCGGAAAGGGAACGGAGCGGCGAGGGCGGTCCCGTCCGGTGTGGATGTGTCCGGCCTGTATGCCTCCTGCCGCCAGTGTCCCCGCCAATGCGGGGCGGACAGGGCGTCGGGGAAAAGGGGCCTGTGCGGTGAGGATGCTGGCCTTCGTGCCGCGTCCGCCTGCCTGCACTTTGGCGAGGAGCCGCTCCTGACCGTATTCGGGGGCAGCGGGACGATTTTCTTCACCGGCTGTACCCTGCGCTGTTCATTTTGCCAGAACTACCAGATTTCCCAACAGGGGATGGGCAGAAAGATTTCCACGGACGAGTTTGCCTCGATATGCCTTAAGCTTCAGGATGCGGGGGCGGAGAACATCAACCTCGTGACGGGCAGCCACCACATCCCCGCCATTGCGGAGGGCCTCCGTGCAGCCAGGGATGCAGGGCTGACGCTCCCTGTCGCCTGGAACTCCAGCGCGTATGAGTCGCCCGAAATGCTTGACCTGCTGGCCGGGCTGGTGGACATCTGGCTGCCCGACCTCAAGACCTTGAACCCGATGATGAGCGAAAGCCTTTTCGGGGCCGCCGACTACCCGACGGTTGCAAAGCGGGCAATCCGCAAGATGCTGTCGCTCAGCCCCCTGCGGATTGAGGAAGTGGAAAAGGGGAGTGCGGGCAGGAGTGGCGGCGCAGCTTCAAAAGCTGCGGTCAAAAAGGGCGGCGAGTCGCGGGAGAAGATTCTTTCCGGCGTCATCATCCGCCACCTCTTCCTTCCGGGCCGAATGGACGACACGGTGCTGGTGCTGGACTACCTCAAGGCCCATGCGGACGGCCGTGCCTGCATCTCTCTGATGTCCCAGTATACGCCGGTACCCTTCGAGGGGGAGGCCGCGGAGCTGGAGGGGCGCAGGAAGTCGCTCTCCGCATTCCAGAACCGCCTTGTAGACGAGGACGAGGACAGGCGGCTGCGAGAACTGATAGATTCCTACTGCTTTGAATATCTCTTTTATCAGGATTTGAGCGACGACACGAGCTGGCTGCCGGACTTCCGCCGTCCGCAGCCCTTCAGCGCTGTGCTCGCCAAACCTGTCTGGCACTGGAAGTAGCCTGTGCTACTGGCTGGGCTGCCAGCCGCACGTGTCGGGGACGTCCGCAGAGAGGCGGCAACTTCAAGCCGTGTTGTGAGGCGAATTCAAGTCGTGCTGGGGCACCTGTTGGTCAGCATCTCGGGAGTACGCGTGCGGTCCCCTTGATGTGGGCGGAGCGTCCCTAAACTCTCGCGCCACAGCCGAAAAGGTTCTTCTTTCCCCTTGACGATATGACAGTCTTTTCTTTATCATATATAGACTTTTTATGAAATATGACAAGATGATTTTGGGCGCGGGCCTGTACGGTCTGTATGCGGCCCTGTATTGCGGCAGCAGGAAGCAGAAGGTCCTTGTCCTGGAGTACGATGACGCTCCGTTCAAAAGGGCGACCTATATAAACCAGGCCCGCGTGCATCAGGGCTACCACTATCCCCGTTCGGTCTCCACCGCAATGAAATCCGCCGGTTATTTTGAACGGTTCAACAGGGACTTTGACTTCTGCATCAACAGGGAATTCAAGAAGGTCTACGCTACGTCCAGCAGCTACTCATGGACGGACGCCGCGCAGTTCAAGGCCTTTTGCAGGGCTGCCGGCATTCCCTGCGAGGAGCTCCATCCCGGCCAGTTCTTCAAGCCGGGGATGTGCGACGGGGCCTTCCTGACGCGCGAGTATACCTATGACGCGATGATCCTTCGCGACTACTTCACTTCCAAGCTTGCCGATTTGCCGAACGTAGAAATCCAGTATGGCGTGCGCGTCGCCGCTATTGAGCGGTCCGGGGACTCCTACCGTATTGCGACTGAAGCTGGCGCTTCCCATGAGGCTCCCTTTGTCCTCAACGCGACCTATGCCGCCAGCAACCAGGTTGCCGGCCTCCTGTTGGCCGGAAAGGCCGCCCCGGCTGGCGAGGCCCCGTCTGCTTCCGGCAGTTCCAGTTCTGATGCCCCGGCTGGCGAGGATGCCGGTGCTGCTGTCCCTGCCGAGGGCCTTTCTGGTGGCTGCCCAGCTTCCGGTCGTCCGTCTGATTCCAGCCTGTTCGGCATAAAGTACGAGCTTTGCGAGATAATCCTCTGCGACGCAAGTCCGGCCCTGGGGGAATACGGCTTCACCGTGATGGACGGGCCGTTCTTTTCCATAATGCCCTTCGGCAAGACGGGCCTGCATTCCCTTACGAGCGTCACTTTCACGCCCCATTCCACTAGCTATGACAGCGTGCCCAGCTTCGCCTGCCAGAAGGCGAGCGGGGGCTTCTGCTCTCCGTCACGGCTGGGCAACTGCAACGACTGCCCGGCAAAACCGCAGACGGCCTTCCCCTACATGGCAAACCTTGCCCGCAAGTATCTGAAGGACGACTTTGCCTTCTCCTACAGGAGTTCCCTCTTTTCGATGAAGCCCATCTTGAAGTCGTCGGAAATAGACGATTCCCGGCCCACCGTAATCAGGCGGCTTTCGACCAATCCAACTTTCATAAGCGTGCTTTCTGGAAAAATAAATACAGTGTACGACCTTGACGAGGTGCTTGATGGACAATAGCAGGCGGGGCAGTGCGCCCGTCAATGACGGGACAGGCGGCAGGGAGAAGAACTTTGTAAGCGCGGTGGTCTACGTCCACAATGCGGAAGACCGGGTGGCGGAATTCCTGAAGGCCGTGGGCGGAGTGCTTGAAGACAATTTTGAAAAGTCGGAAATCGTCTGCGTGAACGACTTTTCCGACGACGGGAGCGTCCAGAAAATAAAGGATACCGGCAGGGAGTTCAGGTCCACCTGCGTGTCCATTCTGAACATGAGCAGCTTCCACGGCGTGGAGCTGGCCATGACGGCGGGCGTTGACCTTGCGATCGGGGACTTCGTCTTCGAGTTCGACTCCACCCTGCTGGATTTTTCGCCCGATGAAATCATGCGCGTCTACCGCAAGTCGCTGGAAGGCTTCGACATCGTTTCCGCCTGTCCCAACAAGGCCAGGCGGGCGTCGTCCAGCCTGTTCTACCTGGTGTTCAACAGGTTCAGCCACCTGGACTACAAGATGACGACGGAGCGGTTTAGGATCTTGAGCCGCCGGGTCATAAACAGGGTACAGGCCATGAACAAGGCCATGCCCTACCGGAAGCCCGTCTATGCCGCATGCGGGCTGAAGACCGCGAGCCTGAGCTACCGGATCGTGCGGAAGATCCGTGAAAGGGACGACTCCTTCACCAGAAGCTACCGGAAGTCGCTGGCCGTGGACTCCCTGATAATCTTCACGGACCTGGGCTACCGGGTTTCCATGCTCTTAACGGGAGCCATGCTGGTGTTTTCCATCGCCGTGGGGGTATATTCATTTGCCTTCTATGCGCTCAGAAATCCGGTTCCGGGTTGGACCAGCACCATCCTGTTCCTTTCCGTGAGCATGTTCTTCATCTTCATGATACTGACGATTGTAATCAAGTACCTGCAGATACTCGTGAACCTCGTGTTCAAGAAGGCCCGCTACAATTTTGAAAGCATTGAAAAACTGACGAAATGAGGTGTTGAATGACTAACTGTTTGGTAGGCTATACGGGCTTTGTCGGCAGCAATATAGCGGCAAAGGGAACGTTTGACGGCCTTTTCAATTCCAAGAACATACAGGATGCGTATGGAAGCAGGCCCGACCTGCTGGTGTATGCCGGCGTGCGTGCCGAAATGTTCCTTGCGAACAAGTATCCAGAAAAGGATCTGGCCCAGCTGGACGAGGCGTTTGACAACATGGTGCGCATCCAGCCCAAGACCGTCGTCCTCGTTTCCACGATAAGCGTGTATGGCGAAAACCCTGCCGGTGACGAGGATTCGGTGGCAAGCGAGGACATGCTCACCGCCTATGGGAAGAACCGCCTGTACCTGGAACGGAAGGTTTCCAGCCAGTTCAAGGACTGCCTTGTGGTCCGCCTTCCCGCCTTGTACGGAAAGAATTTGAAGAAGAACTTCATTTACGACTACATGAACGTCATTCCCGCCCTTTTGAAATATGAGAAGTTCGACGAGCTTTTGGCGATGAACGGAAGCCTTGGCGACTATTATGAGCGGCAGGAGAACGGGTTTTACAGCTGTCGGGCCCTGTCCGGGGAAGAGCGTGCGGAACTGAAGGCATTCTTCAAGTCCTGCGGCTTTTCCGCCTTGAACTTCACGGACTCGCGCTCCCGCTACCAGTTCTACAATTTGGGATACCTGTGGGGGCATATCCAGAAGGCGCTGGAGGAAGGAATCCACAGGCTGAACATAACGGCGGAACCCGTTGCGGTCAGCGAGCTGTATGAATATCTTGAGGGAAAGCCGTTCGTGAACGAGCTTGCCCGGCCGCCTTTTGTCCAGGACCTGCGTTCCAAACATGCGGAACTGTTCGGCGGACGGAACGGCTACTTTTTTGACAGGGATTTCGTAATGGAAGACATAAAGCGCTTTGTAGAAGGAGAACGGATATGAAAAAAAAGATGGCCCTGTTGTTGGCGTTCGTGTTTTGCGCATTCGTCGCAATTCAGTTCATCGGGGCGAAGGTTCCGAATGGAAGGCAGGTGAAGGCGTTCCTGAGGCTGGGACTCCTGCTTGTATCGTTTGTATGCATAGCGCTGTCCTTCAAGGAAAAATTCATGCGGAAGAGGGTTGCGCTTTCGCTGCTGTTCACGTTCACTGCGCTCGCTTCGATTCATTTCATCGGCATGGACACGTCCGAACAGAAGCAGCTGAAGACAATCCTGCAGATGGGGGTTGCGCTTGCGGAATTTACGTTCATCGTCCTTTCCTTCAAGGAGCAGTTCATGACGAGGAGGATACGTACGGTCCTTGTCCTGGGCTGGATGACTTTCCTGCTGACGTTCAGCTATGGCAGCAACTTCTTCAATCCGCGCAATGATGCCTACGATCTGTTCCAGTATGATTCGGAGCTGCTTGTGGAAAGCAAGATCCACGCGCGGATCGACGGGGTGGACACTGGGGCATACGGACTGGGGGGATACGACCGGACCGCGAAGATCACTACGGATTACGTGTCGCAGTACGGCCTGCAGGGAAAGGTGTTCCAGCTGCTGTGCAGGCTTTTCGTAAAGCACCTCCTGTGCATTGTCCTGACGGCCATCGTGCTGGCGGCCATCTGCTTCCTGCTTGGGAAAAAATACAACCGTCTGTTTGCCTTCTGTTTCTTCACCTGCTTCCTCTTGTCCCAGTGGATTGTCAACTTTGCGCAGAACCTGTATTGGGTTGAATTCACCTGGTTCATCCCCATGCTGCTGGGGCTCGTCTGTTCGATGTACGGAGGCAGGCCCGCCGTCCGCCGCCTGTGCTATGGAGGGGCATTCGCTTCAATCCTCGTGAAGTCCCTGTGTGGCTACGAATATCTTCCCGTCATAATGCTCGCCATGATTTCCTTCCTCCTTGTGGATTTCTTTGTCGCCCTCACGGAAAAGGACGTGCCGGAAGCCAAGCGCAAGGCGCTGGACGTCGTCCTCATGGGAATCTGCGCGCTTGCAGGCTTCTGCGTCGCAATCCTCATCCATGCCCGGCTTCGTGGCGACGGCGACATCATCGCCGGAGTGCAGGCCATCTACAGGAAGGATGCCCTGCGCTGGTCGCTCGGGGGAAAAGTGGAGGACTTCACGCCCGACTACCGGGCCGCGCTGGAGGTGCCCATTGTTACTGTCCTGCGGATGTATTTCAATCAGTGGAATAATACTGAGATAATATCCGGAATTTCGGGCAGGTACTTCTTCCTGCTGGCCCTGCTTCCGAACGTTGCCTTCATGTATAGGGCCGCCAGGAAAGAGCTTGAACTGTACAAAGTGTATATGTACTTTGTGTTCCTTGTTACCTGCGTTGCCTGGTTTGTCTTGGGAAAATCCCATTCGTATTATCACGGACACATAAACTTTGTCCTCTGGTACTTCGGCTTCGTGCAGGTATGCTTCTATATCCTTCTGGACGAAGCCAGGAGAATATGCCGGACCTGCTATGTGAAGTTCAAGGAGGGGCAGGTAAAATGAAGCTGGCGATTTCCAACCTGGCATGGAATGCCGGGCAGAACGAGGCGGCCTATGCCCTCATGCGGGAATATGGCTTTACGGGCCTGGAGGTCGCGCCCACGAAGATAATCGCGGACAGGCCCTATTCCCATCTGGCAGAGGCGGAATCGTGGGCACGGGATTTGAAGGTCCGCTACGGATTTTCCATTCCGTCCATGCAGTCGATCTGGTACGGCAGGATGGAAAAACTGTTTGGGACGGAAGAAGAGAGGGCCACGCTCCTTGCGTATACGAAGTCGGCGGTGGACTTTGCCGGTGCGATAGGCTGCGGAAACCTGGTGTTTGGCTGCCCCAAGAACCGGAACAGGCCGGACGGGGCGGACGGGAAAGTTGCCGTGCGCTTCTTTAGGGAGCTTGGCGACTATGCCGCATCCAAGGGCACCTGCATCGGCATGGAGGCGAACCCTGCGATATACGGGACGAACTTCGTGAACGGCACGGAGGAGGCCCTGGAGCTGATAGACGACGTTTCGTCCGACGGCTTCAAGTTGAACTTGGACATCGGGGCCATGATTCAGAACGGAGAGGCGCTTTCGCTGCTGCAGGACAGGCTGCCGCTCATAAACCACGTCCACGTCAGCGAGCCCATGCTGAAAAAGATAGGGCCGCGGTCCCTGCACCAGGACCTGGTCCACTTCCTGAAGGAAGCCCGGTATGACCGCTTCATCTCAGTGGAGATGGGCCTGCAGGAAAGCATGGACGAGCTTGAGGCGGTTATGGGCTACATTGCAAAAATCGCATCGTGAACGCAGGCCCGCAGGGGGGCGGGGATGCTGGTGCCGCTTGTGAAAGGTAAAATTTGCTTTTTTAGAGGCCTGTGGTATACTATAGATGATGAACTGGAAGATACCTGCTTTGTCTATAGTCATCCTGCTGATCCTCTCCCCCCTGTCGGCAAAAAGCAGCTTTGCCCTCTATTTCAATTCATCAAAGACGCGGATACGGACCGTGATAGTCTACAACGAGACGGGAGATTCCCTTTCCATCGGGATAAACGGCGGTATGGACTGGGCCGGCGGCGGGGAAGGGGAGCCTTCCTCCCTGCCTCCGGGCGACTTGACGTCCTTCCGGGCGGCCTTTGCGACCGGGGACTGCATCTTCATCGAATCGGAGGATGACGGGGTCTTCCTTGCCATTACCAGCGACCGGGACAGCGTGTATGTCTACGCCAGGGAGGCCCAGACGGCCGAAGCGGGCGAAATGCGGGTGGTCCAGGAGAAGTAGGGGGCCCTACGGGCCGGAAAACGGCAGGGCGGCGTTGATTTGTCGGTCGTGCCAACGATTTTTTCGTTTTTTTTACTGGAAATATCGGCGGATAGGGTGTAAAATAGACTGATATGGACGTTTCGCTATTAAATCCCTTCCTGTCCTCGTGCCAGGAAGCTTTTTCACAGATGTTCAATATCGCACCGCAAAACAAGGAACCCTACCTTTTGAACCCCGTGGGGACCCATCCGTGGGAAATTTCTGGAATCGTTGGGGTTTCGGGGGACGAAGTGGGCATCGTCGCATTCCGCCTGCACCGCCTCCTTGCAAGCAAAATGCTTGAAATTTCAGGCGTTACCGCTGATTCGGACGAGGAGCGGGAGGCCATGGAGAAGGACCTCGTCACGGAATTTACGAACATCATAACCGGAAACGCGGTATCCGCCATAAGTAGCAAGAACATATCGGTTTCTGCCCCAATAGTCAAGTCGGGGGCGAACCACGAGATTTCGTGGCCCCGGAACACGAAAATCATAGCCGTTCCGTTCATCACCAGACAGGGCACCTTTGAAGTGGACCTGTGCTTCAGGGACCGCTAGGGGAGCTGCCGTGCCTGCCTGCGGGCGGGCTTCCCGCTGACCGGCGGGCAGTTGCACGTCCCTGTCCCGCTTGCCTGTCGGCCCCCGTCTGCCGGCTGTCCGGCGGGCTTCTTGCGTTTGCGTGGAGGATGTGTTATGATATCCTGCATGAAAACAAAAGGCTTTCTGCCGCAGCTGTTGCTTCTTGTCCTTCCTTTCGCTTCTTGTTCCATGACCGACGTGGTGAACGACATTTCCGAGGCGCTGGATTCCGTCGTCTCCTACCCGTTGGAGTTGAAGGTTGCGGACAACATCTATACTCGCGATTTCTACAATACGGACCTCTACTACAACCTGTACGCGAAGTCTGATTCGGACGTCATGGATAGGGTTGACGACCGGGTCTACTACCGGATTCCGCACTCCAGCCTCAGCCTGCTGGCCTACACCGACTCCGACAGCGCAAACACGCAGGACCATCCCCTGTATTGCCGCAAGTACCAGCTGGACGAAGCCAAAGCCTATTACAAGGACGGATCCGCCAATTGGGACTACTACTGCGGGGTCGGGACCGATATGGCCAACCGGGTCTACCGGCAGGTGTCCAGTGCGGATGCTGCCAAGTTCGACGCCCTCATCAAATTCTGCAGGGAAAACCGCTACGAGCCGTTCAAAGGTGAGCAGAATACCACCGGAAAGAAGGTGAACTTCCCCATGCCGTCCGGAAGCATCCGGGAGGCCGTGTTCTACAAGCAGAGCAGGGACGGACTCCTCTGTTCCAGCAGGAACGACGTGATGTGCATCTTGGGAGGAAAGCTGTACCTGATCTATTACTACGATTTTGACGGCAAGCATGACGGGGCAGACGCCAAGGTGCAGGCTGTCGCCCTTCCCGATGAATATGAATCCTACTTCCGAGGAATTGCCACTGGCTACGGGCTTTAGGACTGCCCATGGTGCGGAAGGAACGGAATTCTTCTTTTGAACTTCTACGGATAGTCGCCATGCTCCTGATAGTGATGCACCACTATTCGGTACATGGCGGCTTTGACTATATGGGCAGGCTCGACATGCGCCTGTATTTTGTCCAATGCCTGAGCATGTGTGGCAAAGTTGGCGTCAACCTCTTCGTGCTGATTTCGGGCTTCTTCCTGTGTACGGCGGACTTCAACTGGAGGCGCATCATCCGGCTTGAGCTGGAGGTGATCTTCTATTCCGTCCTTATCGCCGTCGCTTTCCATTTCCTGCGTCCCGGATACGGAAGCCTGCGGCAGATTTCCAAAGACCTTACCCCCCTGCAGAGCGAACGCTATTGGTTCTACAATTCCTATTTCCTTCTTGCCCTGTTGAGCCCCTTCCTGAACAAACTGGTTGCCGCGCTGGACAAAAGGGAGTTCCAGAAGCTCCTGCTCCTGTTTTCCATACTGTGGGTCGTTGTTCCCGTCGTTCCCAAGCTGCGGGCCCTGCAGATGACGGACCAGGGCTGGTTCCTGTTCCTGTACCTGTGCGCCGCATACATACGGCTGTTCAACGGAGATTTCAGGCATGGCAAAGGGCTGTACATCATGCTGGGGGCGGGAGTCTATGTGGCAATCCTCCTTTCCGTCGCCGTGGTCGATGTGCTGAGCCTGAAGAGCCTGGGCTTGAGGAAGGAGTTCGTCTATTTCCTTACGATGAACAGCATCCTGGTTTTTCCCTGTTCCATCCTGCTGCTGATCGGTTTTTCAAAATGGGACATGGGCTGCAGGAAGGCGATAAACCTCGTGTCGTCCGCGACGTTTGGCGTCTATTTGATCCATGACAACTACCTTGTCCGTCCTTTCCTGTGGAACGAGGTGTTTAGAAACAGGTCGTTCCTGCATTCAAACAGGCTGTTCCTCCATGCCGCCGTTGCAATCCTGGCCGTATACGTCGCCTGCACGCTGCTGGATCTGGTCCGCCAGTATGCATTTGAAAAACCGCTCCTTATGCTCGTGGACAGAGTGCGAATCGCGCTGGGCCGTGGCGGTACGCCGGCGGACTCGTGTGAACCGGTGGCCGGTGGGGATTCTGCATCTGGCGGCGGCCTTCCGACTGGTCACGGCGGTTCGTCGGTGACCGGGGACCGCCGGTAGCAGGCTAGCCGCGCAGCAGTCCGTCCAGCTCCTGCCGTACGCCCAATGCCGCAAGCAGGGCCGTTTCCCGTTCCTTTGAGCGGGAGATGGACTTCTGGCCGTCCGCGCTTGCCCTGTCGCCTTCCCGTTTCTTTACGGCCCTGATCAGTATGTTCTTCGGCGTGTGGCTCATGTCTATGAATTCCATGGCCTGGACCCGGTAGCCGGCTTGTTCCAGAAGCTCTGCACGCACTGCGTCCGTCGCCAGGGCCGCAAGCCGTTCCCGCAGTATTCCATGGCGGGTGAGCGAGGCGAAGGGACTGGAATCCGGCAGGGGGGCCGCTTTTGTAAGCTGCTCGTTCAGCTCGTGCTGGCAGCAGGGGACCGAAAGGATTGCGGCCGCCCCCTGCCGTATCGCCCAGTTCAGCGCGTAATCCGTGGCCCGGTCGCAGGCGTGGAGCGTCACGACCATGTCCGGGCGGTGTGCGTCCGAATAGCTGGCTATGTCGCCCAGCTTGAAGTGGAGAGCGCCATAGCCGGATTCTTCCGCCAGCTTTTGGCAGTCCGCTATGACGTCCTTCTTCAGGTCCAGTCCGGTGATGTCGGTGGCGATGTGGCGGATGTCCGTCAGAAAGTGGTAGATGGCGAAGGTCAGATATGATTTCCCGCATCCGAAGTCTACGATGCGGAGCGGCCGTTCCGGGGTAAAGCCTCCGTTTCCGGCAGCCCGGTCGGTAAGCTCGTCAAGTATGTCGTCTATGTATTCCAGAAAGCGGTTGATCTGCCTGAACTTGTCGTATTTCCGGGCGACGACCGTGCCTTCTTTTGTCATGACTCCCAGGCGTACGAGGAAGGGAACGGGGGTATGTTCGTCCAGTATGTATTTCTTTTTCCTGTCCGCGCTAGAGGCGAAGGTCGGCGGGGCCGGATTCTTCAGGGGACGCGAGAACGTCCGCACTTCCCCGTGCCGGTTCGCCAGCGTCGTGATTTCCTGGGATTCCGTCCGTTCCACTACGGAGCGGAATGTCTTTCCTGCGTGCTCCTGCTTGAAGGAGTCCAGCTCCTCTTCCGTAAACGCCCTGCGGAAGGATTGCGTTTCGGTGAAAAACTCCGCATCGTAGCCGGCGGCCGTTCCCGAAGATGGGGCCAGCCCCGCCTCCGCCTTCCGCCAGATGCGGATTTTTGTGTAGGGCCGGTCCAAAAGGGCCTCCACGTTTTTGGCTGGCTTGGAGAATGTGATGGAAAGGGTCATGGGCACTACTCCCTGAGGGTGATGGACGGTTCCTTGAACAGGATGTAGAAGGAGTTCACGTCCTCGTAGTCTTCGTATATCGAATGGAACTGGCAGTCGGCCACAAGCTCGAGGCCGTCAAGGGTGGGCTTGGGGGTGCTGTACTTGTTCGCCGTGGCCCGCGTTCCAAAGCCATAGTCCTGCAGTGCGAAAATCAAGCCGTGCCCTCCCATGTTGTCAACCATGTGCAGGATGACGGGGTAGGTGGCCGCGAGGGTCTTCACTATCTTGGTGGGTTCGATCGTGTTGAGCGTGTGTATGTGTATGTCGTCCTGGTCTGCCCTGACTATGTGGGCAAGGTCCTCCACGCGCAGCGA
>JAILON010000084.1 GCA_024690865.1 Treponema sp.
ATCCGGGACCGGTGAAGCCATGCGGAGACGGGGGCGATTTTCCCGGGTGCAACGAACTGTCTGAGCACGAGGTATCAGGTAAAATATGAACATCAAATTTCTAGTCCTTGACGTTGACGGCACGCTCACCGACGGCAAGATCTACATGGGGGCGGACGGCGAGCTGTTCAAGGCGTTCGACGTGAAGGACGGCTATGGAATAGCAGTCCTTCTTCCCAAGGCCGGGATTGTCCCGGTCATCATCACCTCGCGGGTGAGCGCCATAGTCGCGGGCCGCTGCCGGGAGCTGGGAATACGGGAAGTCCACCAAGGCTGCCGCGACAAGCTGCTGACCCTCCGCAAGCTCCTGCAGGATTTTTCCGCGCGGGACGGCAGGGAATACACCATGGGGAACGTCGCCTACATGGGCGACGACATACCGGACCTGGAGTGCATGACGCTCGTGAAGCAGGCCGGTGGAATCGCCGCCTGCCCTGCGGACGCAGTCGGGGAGGTAAAGGCCGCGGCCGACTTCGTATCTTCCAGGAACGGAGGGAACGGAGCCGTACGGGATGCCATAGGCTGGATCAGCAGTATCGTTACGGAATGAAACCGGCATAAAAGCCCAGCGACTCCGCCAGCCTACCGCGGACGCGATGGCAACAAGGTAGCGTGGCTCCGCCAGCTTGCTACGGACACCGTGACAACTTGCCGCGGGCACCGTAGCAACAGTCACAGCGACTCTGACAACCTACCACGAGCGCTCCGGCAACAAGGCAGAATGACTCCGGCAATGTGCCGGAGCGGAGGCTACACTCCTACCGTTCTGTCCTCGCCCGCACCAAAACGGACAAAGTCCAACGTATCCGTCCTCGTGTTCACCAGCATAACGTCCCACAGTTCCTGGGTCACCGTATGCATCGCGCGGTCGTAGGTAACAGAACCTTCCGGTTTCTTATCCTTAAAGTCTTCGCATTTTGCACACCCGATGGAAACTATCGGGAACGCGTGCTCCCTATTTATCTGGTCGGAATGGTTGTGTCCGTGGACATACCCCAGTATCCTGCCGCCATCCTTCACATACTGCTCCAAAGTTGCCAGCATCCGGGAGCTGTTGCGGATGTTCTTGTTCCAATAGTGCATTTCCGGCAGAAGGGGCACATGCGACAGCACAAGCACCTTATAGCCCCCCGGTGTTTCAGCCAAGGTATCGCGGACCCAGTCCACTTCCTCGTCGGGAAATCCGTAGCGCTGCTCCTGGGTCACATCGAACGACCACAGGACCAGCATCCGCAGCTTGTGGCTGTCTATGTCCACATGATAGTACGGACCTTCCTTCCCCAGGTACAGGGAACTCTGCGTTTCCACATCCAGAAGTTCGGGATTGCCCTTGCAGTAGTTGCAGTCGTGGTTTCCCAACACAGGATAGAACGGTACGCCCAGCGACTTCATGTCGCCCAGAAGCCTCCCCACCCATTCCGTCGTGATTGCCGCGGGCGTGATTCCGTCGGTGAAATCGCCCAAATGTATCAAGCCGTCAAAGCCCACCGCCCCGTTCACGCGCGACAGGTTGTAGACGGTGTCTTCCCATCCGCCGTTCACGACATAATGGTTGTCCGTCAAAAGGCCAAACGCAAGCGTGTCCGCGTCCTTCCGATCCTTTACCGACCGCACGGTTTTTTCCAGCTCTTCCTCAAAATACGGCTTCGGTTCGTAAGGCCTGTAAGTCCGCAGGAGGGAACAGCCCGCCGCCAAAGCGTCCGCGTCGGCCTGCGAAACATCCCCTCCGTCCTTCCTCCTGGCAACGACCCTCACCCAGCCGTGCCCCGTGAATTCATGGGGAGCACTCTTCCACCCCCCGTCCTCCCGCAGGTTTCCGCTATAACTGGCCCAGTTGCCATCTTCCTGATAGCAGAAGGTATGCATGAGGCGGTCCTCCACCTCCTCGCCATACATGGCCAGCCGGTACTCGTAGCCTTCCGCCCCAAACTCCAGCCTGTCGCCTCCGTTCACTTCAAGGACGTGAAAGTCTGCAAGACTGTTCCTCTCATTCCTCTTGAAAAGCCCCGTCTCCTCGTCCACCGACGTTTCCGGAATGAAGCTCATGCGGTGCACCCGCTTGCCCACATAGCATTCGGGCACGTTCGTAAAGATGTCCGTCACCCCCAGCGATGCAAGTTCGTCAAAGTTCTGCAGGGTTATTTCGCCCTGGTTCGGGTACAGGGTCTCGGTCGGATTGCCCCACACCCGGATGGGGAGCGGCGTCTTGCTCCGTATGTCCTCTACATCCAGATGGGCACGGGCAGGATGCAGGGCATCCACATCATGGCCCTGGGCAAACTCCAGGCACGCGGCCTCGGATGCGTTCAGAATGCCCGTCTTGACCGTCGGATCCAACTGCTTCGCGAGGATGATTGAATCGGGATTGAACGACGAATAAACGATGCTGTCCTCAAGCCCATACTCCTTCACGATTGCCAGAATCTTTTCCTCAATCCCTTCGTAGCGGGTCCTGTTGGTCTTGAGCTCGATGTTTATCTTCAGGCCATTCTTCTTACAGTACGGTCCCACCAGGTCAAACACCTGGCGTATGGTAGGAATGCGGGCATGCCGGTACAGGAAAGACCGCTTGCCTATCGTAATCCTCGGATGGTAGGGAATATCCAGCCGCTGCAGCTCGGCCAGCGTCATATCGGCGACAGCCCCCTTCCCGTTCGTCGTACGGTCCACGGTTTCATCGTGGATGACGACAACCTCCCCATCCTTGGACAGGTGGATGTCCAGCTCTATCCCGGCCACAGGCAGCTGGCAGGCCGCCTTGAACGCAGGCAGGGTATTTTCGGGATAGGCGTAGCTGCACCCCCTGTGTGCCCATATATTGATCGTGTGCTCGCTGTCCGCAACAATAGGAAGGTTCTTCATAGCTTCGTTTCCCGTACAACTGATGCAACCGGCGCTCAGCCCGCAGGCCAGCAGCGTCCATAGCGTCCATACATAAGACTGTCTTCGCTTCATCTTCGCACGAGTATACAGCGATAGTTTCGCAATGTCAAACCAACACTACGGCCCCTAGGGAGACCCGCCTCCTCCCGCCTCCACCGTCCCTGCCATAACCGACTCCACCCCCTCCTTCCGTCCCTTGATTCGTGTCCGTCCGCAACCGCCAATCCGCCCCGACCCGACCGCAGCTGCCCCACTCGGTTGATTTTTTTCTCCATTTGGAAGATACTGTCGGCATGGAAACACGCAACATTTTTGAGAACATTTCGTCCATAGACCACAGGTATTCGCTCTCGGAAGCAAAGGCGTTCGAGGGGCTTTCAAAATACATTTCGGAAGAGGCCAGCATAAAGAGCTGCGCCAGGTGCGAGGCCGCACTGGTCAAGGCCCACCTCAAGGTCAGGGGGCAGCTGACCGCCGCCGCCGAAAAGGAGCTGGATTCCGTCGCCGACGCAATCGACCCCGAGGAGGTTTACCGGGAGGAGGAGAAGACCCGGCACAACATCCGCGCCCTGGTCAACGTCATGAAAACCAAGGTTCCCGCCGACCTGGCCCCGCTCGTGCACCTGGGGGCGACCAGCGTAGACATCCTGGACACCGCCCTGTCATGCCGTATGCGCGACGTGACTCAGCATGTCGTCCTGCCCTCCCTCATCGCGCTTGAGAAGTCCCTCTGCGCCATTGCCGACCGCGATGCCGAAACCCCGCAGGTGGGCCGCACGCACGGGCAGCACGCCGTCCCGATCACCTTCGGCTGGTCCATTGCGGAGTTCGTCTCCCGCCTGGGCAAGTCCATCCTCCGCATAGACGAGCTTTCCCGCCAGCTCAAGGGCAAGCTCGCCGGCCCCGTCGGCTCCTACAACGGCCCCAGCATGATCGTGAAGGATCCGGAGCAGTTGGAAGCCGAGTACATGCACTTCCTGGGCCTGGAGCCGTCCGAATATTCCAACCAGCTGGTGGAGCCGGAATATCTTTTGCGCCTCCTGCTTGAGTTCAACGTCGCATTCGGCATCATCGCGAACCTCGCGGACGACCTGCGCAACTTGCAGCGGAGCGAGATAGGCGAGGTCTTCGAGTACTTCTCCTCAACCCAGGTGGGCTCGTCCACCATGCCCCAGAAGCGGAACCCCTGGAACAGCGAGCACGTCAAGTCATTGTGGAAGGCGATGAGCCCCCGCGTGCTCACCTTCTACATGGACCAGATTTCCGAGCACCAGAGGGACCTGACCAACTCGGCCAGCCAGCGCTTCATCGCCGACTACGTGGCGGGCTTCACGATGGCCATAGACAGGATGGCCTCTGTCGTCTCCGGCCTGCAGGCAGACAAGGAGTCCATGGCCCGCAACCTGGACGGGGCGGGCGGCAAGGTCAAGGGCGGCGTCCTCGCCGAACCGGCCTACATCCTGCTGGGCGAAGCCGGTGTGAACGACGGCCACGAAATCATACGGAAGATAACGCTTGAGGCGGAGAAGTCCGGCAAGACCTTCTTTGAGGTGCTCAAGACCCATACGGATGCCTTCGCCAAGATAACCGCCCAGCTGGAAAAGCTCGGCATCGCCAATCCGGAGGCATTCTTCGAGCATCCGGCCAACTACCGGGGCCTTGCGGGCACGAAGTCCCGCCGCCTCGCGCAGAAGTACCAGGCCCTCATGGAGGGGCTGGAGAAAAAAGCCTAACCGGAAGCGACGATGGCGGTGAACAGCCAGTACACGGCGGCCCTTGTGGGCTGCGGCAGGATCGGATACAGCCTGGGCCTGGACGCGAAGCGCGAGCAGCCCGCCAGCCACACGATGGCCCTCCTCGACAACAGGAGGATACGGCTTGTGGCCGGGTGCGACAGCGACATAGGCAAACTTTCGGTCTGGCACAAGGCCGTCCCCGGGGCAAAAAGCTACCAGCGCAGCGAGGACATGTACCGGGAGGTCCATCCCGACATCATCACGGTCGCCGTGCCGGAGGAATTCCACAAGAGCGAGGCGCTTGCCGCCATAGCCGCCCGCCCCAAGCTGGTCATACTGGAAAAGCCCGTCGCCCTCAACTCCCGCGAGGCGCAGGACATAAAGAACGCTTCGGTGGAGGCGGGCGTTCCCGTGATGATAAACCACGAGCGCCGCTTTGCCGAGGACTACAAGAAGGCAAAGGCCTGCATGGCGGGAATCGGCTGCCTCCAAAGCATCTACGCCTTCCTCTCCTCCAGCCTCTGCCTCTACGACAGGAAGGGCGAGTCCACCGGGGCGTTCAGCCTCTTCCATGACGGAACCCATCTGGTGGACGCAGTGATGTACTTCCTCGGCGACCCGCCGTCGCTCGGCCAGTCCCTGCTGACCGGCATATACAAGGATGAAAAGGGAAGCATCCGCCAGCTTTCCGCCCACTGGGCAACGGACAAATGCCCCGACATAACGGTGACGATGAGCGGCAGGGCGCGCTACTTTGGCTTCGAAATACAGCTGAACGGAACGGAGGGGAGGATCTGCATCGGCAACTCCTACCTCAAGATATACCAGCGCAAGGACTCGCCCCTGTACACGGGATTCTTCTCGCTCGTAAGCGACAAGGAAGCCGGCAAGATAGAAAAGACCCGCTACTTTTCCAATATGGTCCAGAATGCCGTGGATTTCCTGGACGGAAAGGCCCCGCTCCTTTCCCCGATAGACACGGGCATCAAGGACCTGCTCATCCTCGAGGACATAAAGAGCAGCCTGTACCGCTAGGCCCGCGCAACCGTTCGGACCGGGGGAGGACGGCGGGCAGCTTCCATGCTGGCCCCACGACCTTCGGACTGGCCCCCGGCGCAGGCAGGGCGCACAACCGACTGCAGGGCGCCACGCCCCCCCTACAGCTCCAGGTCGGTAACGGCAGCCTCCGTGGCCCGCACCAAATCATCGGGCCGTATCTTTATCTGCACCCCCCGCTGGCCCCCGCTTATGCACACCCGCTCGTGCAGGATGACGCTCTCATCTATGAACGTACGGAATTTCCGCTTCATCCCGATGGGACTGCAGCCGCCGCGTATGTAGCCAGTCAATGCCAAAAGCTCCTCCGGCTTTACCGGCGATAGCTCCCGGCAGCCCGCAGCCTGGCGTGCCTTCTTAAGGTTTATCTCGCTCACCGCGCTCTGGCAAAAGACGAGGACCTCCTTGTCCTCGCTGCGCATCACAATCGTCTTGAAGACCGTCTCCGGCGCAACCCCCAGTTTTTCCGCAGTCCGTGCGGCAGCCCCCCTCGCAAGCTCGTGCTCGCCGTCGTCCTCGTACTCGGCCGCCTCATAGTCAATTCCAAGGCCGTCCAATATCCGCATCGCGTTCGTCTTCTTCATGGGCCCATTGTAGCACAAACGGAAAAACTGTGCGACCGTCCCGCGGTGCGTCCCACGGAAATCAGTTTTTATCGGACGTACACGATGCAAAAACGTATAGCCTTGACGCTACGGCCCAACGGGCGAGGCGGTTCCCGCTGGGTATCCCCATACGCTCGCCGAGATTGCATTTATATCATACGCCTATCCAGCAAATGCGGACAGGTCCACAAAAACTCCATGAGGCAATCAAATGCTCGCTACGGGGCCTACGCCCGCTGGGCCCCCGCTCCATACGTTTTTATGGATGATTCCCCCATGAAAACTGATTTCAATAGGCCCTCTCCCACGTCTTGAACAGGCCGCCAGACCGACTGTATAATCGAAGCATGTACAAGGCTTCTGAAAATCGTTACTCTACCATCCCCTACAGGACCTGCGGCAAAAGCGGGCTCAAGCTCCCCGCCGTCTCGCTGGGCCTGTGGCACAACTTCGGCGACACGGGAAACTATTCCACCATGAAGGAAATCGTCTGCACGGCCTTCGACTCCGGCATCACGCACTTTGACCTGGCCAACAACTACGGGCCGGAACCCGGCAGTGCGGAACGGAACTTCGGCCGCCTCCTGAAGGAGGAGCTGGCTTCCTACCGGGACGAAATCATAGTCAGCACCAAGGCCGGCTACGACATGTGGCCCGGCCCCTACGGCAACTGGGGCAGCAGGAAGTACCTGCTGGCCAGCCTGGACCAGAGCCTCGCGCGCCTGGGACTGGACTACGTGGACATCTTCTACCACCACAGGATGGACCCCTACACCCCGCTGGAAGAAACGATGGGTGCCCTGGACCAGGCGGTGAAGAGCGGCAGGGCCCTGTATGCGGGAATCTCCAACTACGACGGCCCCACCATGAAAAAGGCGGCGGCCATACTGGAGAGGCTCAACTGCCCCTTCGTCATAAACCAGAACAGGTATTCGATATTCGACCGCACGATCGAACGGAACGGTCTTAAGGAGGCGGCACGGGAATCGGGAAAGGGGCTCATCATCTTCAGCCCGCTGGAACAGGGGCTCCTGACCGACCGCTACCTGAACGGAATTCCGGCGGACAGCAGGATGCGCACGGACGGCCGCTTCCTCAAGGATGGCGACCTGACCGAAAAGCGGCTGTCACAGATAAAGCGGCTCAACGAGATTGCACAGTCCCGGGGACAAAGCCTGGCAGGGATGGCCTTGGCGTGGATTCTGCGCGACAGTGCCGTAACCAGCGTCCTCGTCGGCGCGTCCAGGGCCTCACAGCTTTTGGACAACATCCGCTGTACGGAAAACACATCGTTCACTGCGGAAGAACTTGACGCAATAGACAAGGCCAGCCTGTAGCCCCGGAAGGGGCGGGCCGCAATCAACCGGCACGTCCCCCCGGCACAGGCCGTCCCCGTCATCAGGGCAGCCCGCCGTCAGCCCTGCCCCAGCTTTCCCAGCGCGCGGATCCGCTCCAAGAGCGGCGGGTGGCTGTAGTTGAACACGCAGTATATCTTGGGCGGGGTCAGCTCGCTCAGGTTCTCCTTGTGCAGCTTTATGAGGGCCGTGACCAAACTCCGGCTCCTGCCGCAGACCTCGGCGGAAAAGGCGTCGGCATGGAATTCGTCCCGGCGGCTGAAAAAGTTCGCCACAAGGGAAAACAGGGGCGCGAACGGTGCGACAACAAGGCCGCACAGGAACACGCCTATAAAGTGGATATACGGAAGGACGGCCTCCACCCGCCGCCCGCCGTCCAAGACGATGGAAGTCTCGGGCTCAAAGCCAAACGACGTGTACAGGGAGGGAAGCTTCACCGCCATGCTTACGGCGAACAGGAAAAGCACCGTAAGGGGAATTGCGGCCGCAAGCCGGCGGATCACGTGGTTCAGCTTGTAGTGCCCCAGCTCGTGGGCCAGGACGGATTCCGTCTCATCGACGGAAAGCTGGTCCAGCAGGGTGTCGAACAGGACCACGCGCTTGTTCTTGCCGACGCCGGTAAAATAGGCATTGCTGTGGCTGCTGCGCTTCGAGGCGTCCATCACGAATATTCCCTGAGACTGGAAGCCCGTCTTGTCCAACAGGGCCTCCAGCCGCCCCTTCAGCTCCTGCGGTTCCAACGGAGTGAACTTGTTGAACAGGGGAGCGATGAGCACGGGGTACAGGAAGCTCAACCCGAGCGACAGCAGGACGTACACGGCGGAAAGCAGGATCCACCATGCGCCCGGCAGATACAGCAGCAGGAACACCGCCAGGAGGATGAGGGGACAGGCCAGAACAAGCTCGACGGCCAAGCCTTTCAGTCCATCCAGAATCCACATTCCCAGCGTCATTTTGGAAAAACCGTAGCGCCGTTCGATGTCGAATTCCCTCTTGAATGCAAACGGAATGGAAAGCAGGGCTTCCGGCAGCGAGGCCAGCAGGAAAAAGAGGAGGGCAGTCTTGTAGACGCTGCCCGTCACCAGGAAAAGCTGCCTGTAGACGGCGACGTAGTAGCCGGACAGGACGAGGACCAGCGACAGGACAAAGCCAGCGCAATGCTCCGGAATGTACAGCCGGTATTTCTCGTCTTCGTAGGCCGCGGTCCGCTTCAGGAGCTTCGAATCCACGTAGCCGAACAGCTCCTTGGGAACCTTTCCTCCGTTCCTCTTTCTGGCCCGGTAGTCTATGAACTCAAGCGCCTCCTCCAGCAGGAAGCTGAACGAGGAGGCCAGGACGAAAACAAGCAAAAAAGCCTTTCCGTGCATCGGCCTACAGCATGACCTTGCGGAGCTCGTATTCCACTATGTCGGTCGCGCCGAGCGACTGGAGCCGGGGAAGCAGGGTGGGGACATCCCCCTTTTTTACGGCAATCTTGACCGCATAGCCGCCGCCTCCAAAGAGGGGGCTCACGGTGGGGCTCTTCATGGAAGGCAGGCCCTGCACCAGCGAGTCGAACTTGTCCGAGGCGACGTTCATCTCAAGCATCACGCGGTCGCGGGCAGCGAGGACGGCCTCGAAGAGCATCTTCAGCTCCATCACTTTGCGCCGCTTGTCCTCGTCGCGCATGGCGGCCTTGCTCGCATACAGCCTGGTAGACGACTCCATCAGGGTGTCGGTTATCTTCAGGTGGTTGGCATGGAGCGAGGAACCGGTGCTCGTGTTGTCTATGAGGATCTGCGCGATGGACTCCGGCCGGTCCTGCACGAAGCCCTCGCTCGTGCCCCAGGTGCGGAAGATCGTCGCCTGGAGCTTGTGGGAGGCAGCCCACTTGGTGCTGAGGTTCTGATATTCGGTGGCTATCGTCACGGGTTTGGAAATTATCTCGTTGAAATCGTGGCTGTCCGGAACCGCCGCAACAATCCGCACGGGGTCGAAGCCCAGGTCCATGATTTCCTCCACCTGGTCCTGGACCCCGCTCTCGTACACCCAGTCCTTGCCGGAAAATCCCACGTCCGCACGGCCGGCAGCCAGAAGCGCGCCCACAATCTGGGGCTTCACGACCTGGAAGGCAAGGTCCTTCTGGTTGGTCAGGGGAAAATATGTCCTGTCAGGAAGGTGCATCGTAATGCCCACATCGCTCAAAAGCTCATATACCGACTCGTAGATCCTGCCCTTCGCCAGAAGGATTCTCAGTTTTTCCATAATAAGAAACATTTTACCGCAAAGCACGCCTTTTTACAAGCCGTCGCGTTACGGCCGTTGCGTATGCCGCGGGCCGTCCCCACGGAAATCAGTTTTTACCGAATGTATACAGTATGAAAACGTATTGCCTTGACGCTACGGCCCAACGGGCGAGGCGGTTCCCGCGGGGTGTCCCCATACGCTCGCCGAGATTGCATTTATATCACACGCATATTCAGCACATGCGGACAGGTCCACAAAAACCATGAGGCAATCAAATGCTCGCTATGGGGCCTACGCCCGTTGGGCCCTACGCCCGTTGGGCCTCCATACGTTTTTTAATGGAGAATTCCTCCATGAAAACTGATTCCCGTGCCCGCTCCCAAAACAGCTTGCCCCGTAACGCAAGCGGGTGTACAATTGTTTTATACGAAGATGAAACTGGGTCCGTTGCACAAAAACGCAGCTTTCCTCCTCGCAGTCCTGCTGGGAACCGCCGTCCCCGTACGGGCACAGGCCGCCCGTACCCCGCCCCCGGCCAGGGAATCCGACGTAAAGCCTCCCGTCAGGAGCGAGGACGGCATGATCCTGCGTTCCGGGGGCGAGTCCTCCGTGCTGGTTTCCGAGCAGGAGCAGCAGTCCCTGGACAGGCAGCGGGAGACCATCTCCAAGACCGACAAGCGTCGGGCCAAGGCCGACAAGGCCAAGCGGGACGGCTATGACGACTGGGAAAACTCCGTCATTTCCGCAAACTACCGCCAGTTCAAGGGCATCGCGGAAGGCGAGAAGGACAGGCACGACTCGTCCGGCCCGCTGGCGCTGGAACGCATACAGAAAATCGAAAAGATGAAGCAGAACATCCTCCGCTTCGAACGCTTCTACGACAAGGAGAGCGAGGAAGTCGCAAGCCTCATGTCCTCGCTCGAAGACTACTATGGGGAACTCGAAGCGGACACCTACACCGCAAGCTCCTTCTCCGGCGAACTGATCGTCAGGGCAGCCGACTACACCGAGGCAAAAGATGGCTGGAAGGCCACGATATATTCCGAACTCTTCGGCCTGCCGAGCCTGTTCAGCTACAGCGGCACCGTAGACTACAAGGAGCTGGTGAAGAAAGGCGGCGCCCTGTTGGGCAACAAGAGCCTGGGCGGGTTGGACAAACAGCAGAGCATCATGGTGCTGGACAGCCTGTTCGCACGGGCCGTTCCCGTCCTCTTCGCAACGCTGAAATACAAGGTCATACGGGGGACAGCCGCCTCGCAATACCGCCTCATCCCCATATCCCTGACCCTCACCCGGATGGACAACCTGAAGGAAGTCCTTTCCGTCCAACGTTCGGGGCTGCCCCAGGGAATCTTCTGCATGACGCCCCAGCTGGCCATAGGCAGCCCTTCGGAAACAGTCGAAGCCGCAATCCATGCGCAGGACGCCGCAACGGGAAATGGAAGCGGGAAACACGGCAGCAGCAAAAGCAACAGTAAAAACAGCGGCAGCGCCAAGAAGGACGATGGCAAGAACGCCGGCGGCAAAGGCACGGGCAGCAGTAGCAACAGCGGTGGCACCAGCAGCGGGAGTGGCAAAAGCAACGGCGGCGGCAATACCTCCGGCAGCAATGGCGGCGGCATAAGCTTCACTGAAAAGATGCTTTCCAAGCAAAAAAGAAGGCGGGTCCTCCTGCTCACGATGGACACGGCCATCTACGACCCTGCGAACTACGACAAGCGCGACCTGAGCTTGAACGCCATGAAGCTGAACTTCGACTTCGCCACCAGCGACTACCTCTTCTTCGGAGGCGGCCTGGCCTGGAGATACATGGGAAAAAATACCGAATCCTACTACGGGGCCTTCATCAACGGAGGGGCAAACATCACCCTCTTCCAGAATTTCCGCCCCTACGTGCTGCTGGAAGCTTCCGCCAACACGGGCGCGGAGCTGGGCCTGGGAGTCGGAGGCGGACTGGACATAACGATAAAGCACCTGGTGCTCAACGCAAACATGGCGTTCAACTACGTTTTTGACGCGGATTTGAAGGTCGGCAACAAGAATTCCACCTTTGCCACAGCCGGATTCGGCATAGGCTTCACCTGGTAGGAAGAAGGGCCAGAAGCAAAGGCCCCGTTTCTGTCAGCCACCGGAACACCGGAAAGAAGCATGGAATGTCGGAACCCGCATCCTCGGAACTTCAGCCCCCGGTGAGGACTTCCTGAAGCAAACTCCCCATCCATACATGACCATCTTGGCCAGACCATAACGATCATTCTGCATACCAAAGAATGGACATTCTTCATACCAAAGAATGGACATTCTGCATACCAAAGAATGGACATTCTTCACACCAAAGAATGGACATTCCTCACACCCAAGAATGGACATTCTTCACACCGAAGAATGGACACTCTTCACACCGAAGAATGGACATTCTTCATACCAAAGAATGGACGGACGTAACACACACGATGGAAAAGATACAAAAAAAGGGCGGACTGTCTCCCGTCCGCCCTCTTTGGTACCAACGATGCCGTGACCTCTCGGTCAATTGGCACGCTAGTGCCCGTGAAGTAGTGTTTTCAGTTTATGGCCATTGTTGGCAACATCCACACAACGGCAGCACAGCCCATCGCTCCTGCCGTTGCCTGAGGAGGACCTCCTCGCCGCACACGCGGTGCCTCGGCCTCCACACGGCCCGCACTGCCGCGGGCCAATCTATACCGAACCTGCGCTTACCTAGTGAAGCACTTTACTTCAGTAAAGCACTTTACTTCGTAAAGTAGACGTAGGAGCTGTACCTTGCCATCCTCTGCTTGGTTTCCTTGTCCTTGAAGTACTTGGACTTGTCCTTGGCCTTGTAGTAGTAGTGCTTGAAGCCGTGCTCGGCGGCGAAGTCCTGGAACACGCCCATGGCGGTGTTCATTGCCTCGCCCTGGTCATAGCTGGCCTGCAGGCACTCATAGTAGAAGTGAACCTCGCCCGTAAGGGGGGTGTACTCCATCGTCAACGTAACGGTGTTCGCGGTCGGATGCAGGTCAGCATACTGATCCTCAACCGTTATCACCTGGGTAGTCCTGTCAGCGTAGCTGTCAGCAGCCTCAACTCCTCCGGTTGTGGTTCCGCCGAAGTTCTGCGCGAATACCGCACCAAAAGTCGTGAGCGTGAGAGCAGCAACCAAAGCCATTATCTTCTTCATAGTGTCCTCCTAAACTGAATTAGTCTAGTTAAAAGTAAGTATACTTAACTATTCTATCAGTTTCTAAAAAAAATTCAAGGTCTGTCTTATACTGACCTTCGTAAATATAAACCCTAGGAACCCCGATTAGTAACACCCGCCCGGTGATTTCCTTTGGCTTATTTCTTGAATAGACCCGCCAGTATTCCCTGACGGCATCCCGGATCGCGCTGCCGACGGACTCCTTGATCCCCTCGAAGCCCTTGGCGACGCTCGCGCTGCCCCTGCCGCGCACCTTGGGCAGGTTGATGCTGCTCCAGCGCCGGTAGGACAGCTGCTGCACCTCCGTCCGGTCGCAGTAGGCCCATACCAAAAGCTTCTCGTCCTCCGGTATCGGGTCCCGGTACTCGATGGAGTTCACCGACCAGTCGAAGGGATGTATCTCCCCGAACTCGAAGAACTCCTCCACGCCCCGCGCCTTGTCGGAGGGAGTGTAGTCGAAGGTCCAGCCCGACAGCATCCCCGACAGGAAGAAGGGGGTCAGCTCCTTGGCCCTGCCGATGGCGAAGGAGTAGAGCCGGGTCCGCATGGCCTCGACCTCCGGGCTCCCCCCCGCGGAAGGGAGGGCAGCAGCCGTGGCGTCGGAATCGGAATTCCCCGCCGAAATCGACTCTGCGGCCGTGCCTCCCGCAGCGGGAAGCGCCGTACCGGGCACGCCAGACGAAGCGGAAGACTCCGGACCGTTCCCCTTTTTCGCAGACGAACCGGGGTCGCCTTCCTCCGTCTCCCAGGCCTCGTCCCCGAATCCGCCGGGGAAGGGGTCCAGCTCGGACCATATCTGTATGCGCAGCTGCTGGGACTGGTTGGGAACCTGGGCCGGCGCCATGCCGCCCGCCACAAGGGATGCAAGCCCCAGCGCCGCCAATAATTTGCAAATTTTCACTTCCATATTATCGGAAACAATCTGAAAGGCGTCCAGTTATAACGGTTCTGCCGACTCGTCCACCCCACCCGTCCAGATGCCCGTCCTGCTGTCATGGGGACAGCCGAGTCATGCCATCCGCCCCGCCCGGAGGCAAACGCCCCCGGCAGACGTTCCTGGCAGCCTGTCCGCCCCTTTGCGCCGGAATCAACCGTCTCCGCACGTCCCCGGCACAAATCGTGCCGATTGTCCCAGCACAGGCCGACATGCCCCGCAAAACGGAATCTCTACCCGGACCAGACACATCCGAAAGCAACCGTTTCCGCACATTCCCGAACAGGCGCCCCAGTTAAATCGTCCCCCGCCGGGGAATCCTCGCTCTGGGGGCCCCCGTCGCTCCATGGCCCCCGCTTGTCCGTCCGATTGTCCCGTCCGCCCGGCTAGTCCTGGGACAGCATGTCCTTGTAGAACTCGGAGTAGTCGTGCCGATTGTCCTTGGTGAAGGCTATGGCCGCGCGGGGATGCTGGTTCAGGATGCCCGTCACCAGGTACTGGAGGTCGTAGCCCCATGTCGCCCCGCTCTTCCTGAGCTTGGGGATTTCTTCCTCGACGAACTGTATCGCCGGGTAGATGCTGTACTTGGGATTGCGCAGGAGGCCCAGGAGGCTCTCGATGTAGCAGTTGCCCGCGCCCCGCCCCATGCCGGAATAGGTTCCGTCCAGCCAGTCCGCCCCGTCGCCCAGGGCCTCGATCGTGTTGGCGAAGGCAAGCTGCTGGTTGTTGTGGGCGTGGATGCCGAGCTTCTTGGAGTACTTGTCGGCGTACTCCTTGTACAGGGCCGTGATGCGGGCTATCTGCTCCGGGAACAGGGAGCCGAAACTGTCCACGATGTAGATGACGTCCACCGGGGAGTGTCCCAGCATCTCAAGGGCGACGCGCACGTCCCCCTCCTGCGCCGTGGAAATCGCCATGATGTTGCAGGTGACTATGTAGCCCTTCTTCTTGGCGTCCTCTATCATGTCCACCGCACCCGCAATCTGGTTCACGTAGCAGGCGACCCGGATCACGTTCAGGGGGCTGTTCGCCTTGTCGATGATGTCATCCTTATAGTCGCAGCGGCCCACGTCCGCCATCGCCGCGAGCATGATTTTGCCATCGTCGTTGGGCCCGAGCACGCGGGCAACCTTGTCGTCATCGCAGAACTTCCACAGGCCAAACTTGTCCACATCGAAGAGCTTCTTGGAAGCCTTGTAGCCCACCTCCATGCAGTCGATTCCGGCCTCTATGTTGGTCCGGTAGAGCTTCTGCGCAAATTCGTCGGTGAAGCGGAAGTCGTTCACCAGGCCTCCGTCGCGGAGGGTCGCGTCCACCACGCGGACCCCCTCCCTTATTCCCATAAGGTCGGAAATGTTCTTCATATCTTACTCCATGGCGGGGTTGTCCCCGTACTTATGGAGTGATTATAGCAAAAAGATTCTATTTGTAGAAGTGGGTAACGGGGAGCAGGGAGGGGCGCGTCTCACGAGCTTATGCCAGTGCATCGGAGACGGGGACGTCATCGAGGGCGGGGCGTCATCGGAGGCGGGGCGGCTTGCTCCGATGCAAAAGCCCACGTCCCCACAACGCGACACACTCGCCTGCGGGGCGTCATCAAGGGCAAGGCGGCTTGTTCCGCCGCAAAAGCCCACGCACCGCAACGCTACACACTCACCTGCGGGGACGTCATCAAGAACGGAGCGTCATCGGAAGCGAAGGACGTCATCAAGGACGAGGCGGCTCGCTTCGGCCCGGGAGCGGCGTACGCCTCCGCAACAAGCCTTTTATCCACCCGGTCAAGATGCTAAGCAGGACGGAAAGCGGTATGATGACGAGGAAATAGACCGGCCAGCCCTTGGGGAGGGGAAGCGGCAGCGCAAGCCAGAGCGTAAACAAGAACGAGTGGAAGAGGTACAGCTCCAAGCTGGACCTGCCGCACCATGCCAGCGCGTTCCGGATTATACCCCCGTCCGCCCGGAGCCGCCCCATACACCATGCGGCCATGAGCATTACCGCCATGCCCAGACTCTGGTTCGCAGTCCGTACCAGCAGCTGGCCGTACAGCTCGTCATGGCCAAGGAGCACGATTTTTGCCGCCCGCAGGCCCAGGAACAGGAAGAAGAGCAGGGGGATTATGAGCACGGGAGATTTCCGGCCCTCTTTTACCGCCTGCCCCATGTAGGCTCCCAAAATGAAGATTGGAATTCTGGAAATTGGTTTTTCTACCGAAAAACGTGTATACAGCTCCGGCCAGAACGCAAGCAAAAAGACCTGCACGAAGATTGACGCAAGGAAAAGCAGCCAGAACGATACGGCCCTTGCCCTCCCCTGCCTGTGGAAAAGAAAGTGAATCGCAGGGTACAGAAGATACATGAAAACGATGAACAGGATGTACCAGAGCGTCTCGTTCTCACCGCTTCCCGGGACGAACGTGGCCCGCACAGCGGAAAGCTGGATTAGCCAAATAACTACCCCCCCCCGTATATTACACAGTACATCCATGAGGGCATAGGACAGCCCCGCAATGACAAGGTACTCCGGCACGAGGCGCATGAACCTCCGCCCGTAAAAGGGCAATACGGCGGGATTCCGGCAGAGGGAAAAATACAGGCCCACGCCGGAGACGAAAAGAAGAATGTCTACCCCTGCGGCACAAGGATTGACAAGATGCTTCACATACGGTTGAAGCGCCCCCCCACTGGAACGTGTCGCAGTGCCGCACCAGCACAAGGAGTATCGCCACTCCCATTATCTCCTGCCGGAAGCGGCTTATGCCTTCCTAAGAAAAAACTTTGCTTTCACTGGCCATACGCACCTCCTACTCCCCGAACTTCTGCCGGTACAGGCACAGGGCTGCGGCCATCAGCGCGTGCGGGTACTCCGGGCTGCCCATCTTGGCGAAGACCTCTTCCTTGGGAATCTTCATGTAGTTGACGAACTCATCCCTGTCCAGCTCCTGCCTGCCGGTCAGCTTCAGGTCCTGGGCGCAGTAGAAGTACATGTGGTTGTCAAAGAGCGCGGGGTTGGGGTTCATCCGCCCCAGGTAGGTCAGTTTTCCCGCCTCGGCCCCGGTCTCCTCCTTGAGCTCCCGCCTGGCCCCGACCTCTGGCTCCTCGCCCTTCTCTATGATGCCGCCGGGGAACTCGATGCTCAGGGCCTGCTCCCCGTGCCGCCACTGGCGGACCATCAGGAAGCTGTCGTCAACGACCGGGATGACCGCCACCCAGTCCGGGGCCTCGTTCACGATGAACCGCCCCTTCTGTCCGTCCGGCCCGGTGCTCTCCCGCTCGGTCACGGTGAACACCGGGGTCCTGCAGATTTCTTTTCTGCCTTCTTCATTCCATGTAAGCTTGTCGTCTGCCATAATCGCACCGATGATAGCACGCCTGCCCCGCCGCTGGCAAGCCGTCAGGGGCCCCGCTCATCAAGGGCGTCCATACAGCCCCGACCGCCAGGCGCGGACACAAACAGAAAGGCACTCCATCTGACAGTAAGCAACACTCCAACCGTGCTAGAGTCCACCCTCGACTTTCGGACCCGTCCGTGCTATGATGGGGCTATGACCGAGCTCAAGCGTTTTCCAATAGGACTGCAGGACTTCGCCCAGATACGGCGAAACGGATACTACTACGTGGACAAGACCGCCATAATCTACGAGATGGTCAGCGCGGGCCGCGTCTACTTCCTGAGCCGCCCGCGCAGGTTCGGCAAGTCCCTCCTCGTGTCCACCCTCAAGTGTTACTTCGAAGGCAGGAAAGACCTGTTCGAGGGGCTCGCCATCGAAAGGATGGAGAAGGAGTGGAAGAAGCATCCCGTGTTCCACGTGAGTTTCTCCATCACCAAGTACTCTGACGTGAGCAGCCTCCAGATAATATTGGACAACATTCTTGCCAAATGGGAGAATTTATACGGAATTACGAACACATGCGGGAACGAATGGGGCCCCCGCTTTGCCAACGTCATTGAAGCCGCCCATGAGAAGACCGGGGAAGAACCGGTCGTGCTGGTGGACGAGTACGACGCGCCACTCCTGGATACGATGGACGACCCGGAGATGCAGAAGCGTCTGAAACTGGAGATGCGCAAGTTCTTCAGCCCTCTCAAGGATCTGGGGGGAATCCTGCGCTTCGTCTTCCTGACGGGGATAACGAAGTTCAGCCAGCTGTCGATATTCAGCGAGCTGAACAACCTGAAGATCATCACGATGAACGACAGCTATGCTTCGATATGCGGGATAACCAAAGAGGAGCTGCTGAGCCAGATGAAGCCCGAGATACAGGCGCTTGCGGACAAGCGAGGGCTGACCTACGAGGGGGCAGTGGAAGCCCTGCGGAAAAAGTATGACGGCTACCACTTCAGTGAGGAATCCCCCGATGTGTACAACCCCTTCAGCCTGATAAACGCGCTGACGGACAAGAAGCTGGACAACTACTGGTTCTCGACGGGGACACCGACCGTGCTGACCCATCTCATCAAGAAGTACGACCTAAACCCGGATGAGCTTGACCGGGGATTCCCCGCGACGACGGACATGTTTGATGCGCCCGCTGAGGAAGCAAAAGACCCCGTCCCCATGCTCTACCAGTCGGGCTATGTCACGATAAAGGACTATGACGGCTATTCATACACGCTGGGCTTCCCCAACGAGGAGGTGCGGTACGGATTTCTGCACAGCCTCATGCCCTATTACGCGGCAGAGACCGTAAGCCAGAACGACACCTTCCTGCTGAAATTCAGCCGCTCCCTGCGGGAAGGCAATCTGGACGATGCTATGGCGCTCATGCGCTCCTTCTTCAGCTCCATCCCCTACAACGCGGAGAAACAGGATGAAAACCACTACAAGACCATCTTCTTCCTGATAGCCCGCCTCTGCACGCCCTTTGTCGTTCACACCGAGGAGGCGAGCGCTGCGGGACGCAGCGACATGACGGTGGAGACACAGGATGCAGTATACGTCTTTGAGTTCAAGCTTGACGGAACGGTGGAGGAGGCCCTTGCACAGATAGATTCCAAGGGTTACCTCATACCCTACGAGGCATCCGTCGGGGCGGACGGCAGGCCCAAGAAGCTCTTCAAGATAGGCGCAAGCTTCGATGCGCAGACCCGTACGCTCGGCGGCTGGAAGGCCGTGGAGGGGTAGGGACATTATGGTTGAAAATGATTTAGGAGATGCTTCATGAGCGAAGAAACCATCCCTTTGCGCAAAGACATTCCCGCCAGTGACAAATGGGACTTGACGGCCCTTTATGCGGATGACCGCGAGTGCAAGGCGGACCTTGATGAAATCCCCGCCCTCACGGAAAAACTCCTCTCCTTCAAGGGCCACCTGGCGGACGGCCCGGAAACGCTCCTGGAAGCCCTCAAGGTCCGGGAAGCGGCCGACCGCATCCAAGAAAGGCTCGGCACATATGTAAGGCTGCTTAACGGTACAGGAGACAATGTCCCGGAGTGGCTGGAGAACGGTGGGGCAACCATCGACAAGTATGATGCCGCCGTCAGCTTCTGGGAGCCGGAACTCTGTGCCATAGCAGACGACAAGCTGCAGGCCTGGATTCAAGACAAGGCCTTTGACGACTACCGGGTCTATATTCAGAAGCTCCTCCACGACAAGCCCCATATCCGCATAGAAGAGGAGGATTCCTTGGGTACTATCGGCTACTGGAGCCCCGAGATGGACAAACTGGGGGACAAAGCGGCCAAGGGGCTTTGCACGATAGAGGAGGATTTCTTGTCGACTATCAGCTACTGGAGCCACAAACTGGGGGACAAAGCGACCAAGGAGCTTGGCTCGATACACGTTGACGGTAAAGACCTGCCCCTCACCCGTAGAACCTTCGGTGAGTTCCTGGGAAACCCCGACAGGGCGGTCAGGAAAGAAGCCGCCAGCAGGTTCTACGCCGCCTTCATCCCCCACGCAGACACCATCGCAAACATTTACGCCGGTTTGGTAAGAGAAAACATCTCTCACGCACGTGCACGGAGATACAAGAGCTCGCTCGAAGCCGCCCTCTATAAAGACAATATCCCCGTCTCCGTCTACAAGAACCTGATTGCGACGGTCAGCGCAAACCTCGCTCCCCTGCACAAGTACTATTCCTTCTATAAGCGCGTCATGGTCCTTGACGAACTTCATCGTTATGACATAAATATGCCGCTTGTTCCCGAGCCGGAGTCAAAGACCAGTTATGAAGAAGCAGTCGAGATTGTCCGCAGTGCCCTCGCCCCGCTCGGAAGGGAATACACCGACCTGCTCTGCGGAGGCCTTCTTGGCGGTTGGTGCGACCGCTACAAGAACAAGGGCAAGGAAAAAGGTTCCTTTGCATACTTCTGTTATGACGGCCACCCCTTCATCCTGCTCAACTACGAGGAGAGCGACCCGTATGCCGTATACAAAATGGCGCATGAGGGAGGACACGCCATGCACCACTGGTATTCCGCCCGCAGCAATCCCTTTATGAGCTGGCGTCCCGCGGAATTCGAATCGGAAGTGGCGTCGATTTTCAACGAGGAGCTGCTGTTCAAGTACTTCATGAAAAATGCGAAGGATGACGCGATGAAAAAAAAGCTCCTTTCTCAAAGGATGTTTAGAATATCCAGCTGCCTGTACGATTTTACGAGACGTGCAGAGTTCGAGCTTGCCGTCAACAAGAAGGGTGAAGGGGGATACCCCATGTCCACCGGTGAGCTGCGCACTCTGTACCGGGGCCTGATGGAAAAGTACTATGGTTCCGAAATGGTCTTCGAAGAAGAAATCGACCTGTGGGATAGGCTGACCTCAATGGATGATTTATACATCCCTTTCTACAGGTACCAGCATGCGATAGGCATGGTGGCGGCTATCGCGCTCGCAAAAAAGGTTACGGAGGGCGGGCTGGAGGAACGGGATGCCTACATAAACTTTCTCAAGTCGGGCGGTTCGCATTACCCGCTCGAAAACCTCCGCATCGCCGGTGTAGACATGGAAACGAACGAACCCTTCCAAGCTGCATGCGACAGGGTCAAGTCGCTCGTAGACCAGCTGGATGCCCTTCTGTAGGCGAAAACGCTTATTTCGTTCAGGCACCCTCCGCCCTCGACTTTCGGCCCCGTCCGTCCGCCCGGCCTCCCGCGGGCTCGCTTTCCATACCCGTGCCCTTTGTGCTATGCTTGCCACATGAAGAGGATTCGTGCGCTTCTCGCGCTTCTCGCGGCAGCATGCCTGTTCGCCTCCTGCGGGCACAGGGCCGCACCGGATGGCGGTGCCGCTGGCAACTCTAAGGCCGCTGGCAATGCCGACGCCAGCTCGCTGTGCATCTACCAGGTGATGGTCTCCACGTTCCGCGACGGGGACCCGTCCATCGGCTATACGACGGCGTGGGGACCGGAGGAAGAAACCGGTGGCGACCTGCAGGGCATCATCGACTCGCTGGACTACATCCGTTCCCTGGGCTGCAACGCCGTCTGGCTCACGCCCGTGTTCGACTCCAGCGGCGCCAACGGCAACGACAGTTCCGGCTTTGACGGCAGGCTGGATTCCACAGGCTACTACGCCAAGGACTTCTTCCACATAGACCCCCATTTCGGAAGCGACGGGAAGTTCCGGGAGCTCGTCGCGGACTGCCACAAGAAGGGCCTGTACGTCATACTCGACGGGGTATTCGGACATTGGGGCGACACCGTGGCCCCCTCCCCGTCGGGCAGGACGCCGGTCAGGGAACACGGCAAGTTCAACGGGGCATCCTTCCCCGAAAGCCTGGATTTCTTTACGGAGGTCGCCGGCTACTGGATCCGCGAATACAAGATAGACGGCTGGCGGCTGGACCAGTGCTACCAGCTGGGGACGGACGGCGACGGCGTCAAGGACGGCCGCAACTACTGGTACGACATCCGCCGTGCGGTGGAAGAAGCCTGCGCGGAAAACCGTGCGGCGGAAGAGCGGTGGGGAACGCTGGGATACCTGGTCGGGGAGTGCTGGAAGAATACGGCAGGGGAGATCCAACGCTCCGTCGTCAGTCCGGGAACGGCCGAAGGCGAGGGCCTTCCTTCCTGCTTCGACTTCCCCTCCCGCAACTGCATCAGCCGAATCATGACCAAGGACTGGGAGCGGGCAGGCGGGCTCCTGGGCTACGTGTTCTCGACCGCGCAGAAGAAGGGCTATTCCAACAGCTTCCTGCCAAACCTCTTCGTGTCCAACCACGACATGGACCGGCTGGGCACGGCGATAAGCGAGGCCCTCCCCACCCAGCGGCCCGACGGCACGGAAAGCGAAACGTACTACAGGAAGCACAAGCTTGCCATGGCCATCCTCGCGGCATACTCCGGCCCCGTGACCGTCTACTACGGCGACGAGTGGGGCGCATGGCTTGACCCCGCCAGAATCGGGAGCTTTCCCTGCTACCGCGACAACTCCTCACGCACGGCGGGAAAGACCGCGGGATTTACCCCCGGGGAGCAGGACGCGCTGGACTACACGGCGGCCCTGCTCACGGCCAGGCAAAAGCACCCCTCGCTGTACAAAGGCACGAACGAAACCATATCCGCGGAAGGCAGCACCTACATCGGGAAGAAGACGCTGGGCACGGAGGAAACGGTCTACATACTGAACTGCGGGGAGGAAGACTACAGCTACACGCTCGACAGGGGCGGCAGGGACCTCCTTTCCGGCAGGCGGGTGGGAAAAAGCGGCACAGTCGCCCCCTGGTCGGCCCTCTTCATACAAGTCCGCTAGCGCGGCGATGCGGACCGGCCCCGCCGTAACGCTAGCGCAGCCTCACGGCGGCGGGGAATTGACGGAAGGGATGGGCAGGAATATAATGGGAAGGAAGGAGAAGCAAGATATATGTCCAGCGACAAGGCCTTGATGGAAATAGACGTCTCCCTGTGCGAGGCAGACACCCTGGGAGAAGGCAGCTCCAAAATCGTCATGATTCCGTTCAGCGCACGTACCGACGGAGCGTATTTCACGGGAGCGACCGCAGCCAACGGCGTGGACACCCAGCGCACCGACGCACGGGGCAAATTCACCCTTTCCGCCCGCTACATGCTCAAGGGGCACGACTTCACCGGCAAAAGCTGCGGCATATTCATAGAAAACAACGGAAGCTCGCTCGACGACTGCGTCCCCACCGTCAGGACCGACAGCGAGGCGCTCTCCTTCATGGAGCGGGCCGACCTTAGGGCCACGGTACAGCCGGGCGACGGCCGCGTCACCGTACGCATTTCGCTCGCGGAGATCCCTCCCGACGGCTACGACAGCCGGCTTCCCGGGACGGAATATCCCCGCTTCCAAAAGCACAGCTACTTTTCACAGACGGCGGGCCGCGACACGCACGTGAACGTCCTGCTCCCGGCCAGGCTGCAGGAAGGGAAAAAGTACCCCGTCCTCTACCTCCTGCACGGCTTCTTCGACACCGAGGACTGGATGGCCCGGCCGGAAGTCGCCCTGCCGCAGATCCTGGGCAACCTGCAGCAGGCGGGCCTTGCGAAGGACATGATCGTCGTCCTCCCCTACATCTACTGCAGCAGGGAACGGCCCGCGGTCACTGCGATGGACCTGGACAACTGCCTGGCCTACGACAACTTCATACACGACTTTTTGACCGACCTGAAACCCTTCGTCGAACAGAACTTCCCCGCCGCCACGGGACGCGAGAACACGGCCATAACGGGCTTTTCCATGGGCGGGCGGGAGTCGCTCTTCATCGCCTTCACGCATCCAGAGCTCTTCGATTACGTGGGGGCGGCCTGTCCCGCGCCCGGCCTCGTGGAAATAGCAGGTTCCCCCATGCACCCGGGGCAGATTGCCCCGCGGCAGATGAAGTTTTCCGCAGGGAACAGGCCCCGCGTCCTCCTCATCAGCTCATCGCTGGCAGACGACACTGTCTCCACCGCCCCGGACAGCTACCGCGGCATCTTTACGGAAAACGGCGAACCCTTCCTTTCCCAGGTCCTGCACGGAACGGCCCACGACCACACGAGCGTGAAGCCCCACCTGTACAACTTCCTGCGGATGCTTTTCTAGGAGGCCCCATGCAGTCCACGACACAACGGGGAAAGGCCCCCGCCCTCCTGCTTCTTGCGGCGGCAAGCCTCCTGATTCCGTCCTGCTCCAACAAAGACAGGGACGTGCTTTTCCACGCCATCGACGTCGTACCGTACGGCTCGCTGGACCCGTCCATAGAACAGTCCGAAGGAACAGGCATCCTGCACAACGTATACGAAACGCTGACCGTCTACGACGACACCGCCATGCAGGTCAAGCCCTGCCTTGCCGAAAGCTGGACCTGCAACGCCACCATGACGGAATGGACCTTCCACCTGCGCCAGGACGTGTTTTTCCACGACGGGAAGCCGCTGACCGCCCAGGCCGTGAAGCTGTCCATCGAGCGGACCGTCGCGCTGGGAATGGGCGCGTCCTACATCTGGGACTGCCTGGACGCCATAGAGGCACCCGACAAGCTCACGGTCACATTCAAACTCAAGTACGCCAGTTCCATCCCCCTCATCGCCTCCTCCTCAAGCGCGGCCTACATATTCAGCCCCCAGGCCATGGACAAGACGGAAGACTGGTTCAACGAAGGCAACGACGCCGGCTCCGGCCCCTACTGCATAGCGGCGGCCTCCAAAAACTCCGTGACGCTGTCGGCCTTCACGGGCTACCGGAACGTCTGGCCCGCAAAAAAGTTCAAAAAAGTCTTCATCGCGGAAATCCCCGACCGCACGCGGCGGACGGACTACCTGGAAAAGAAGGAGGCGGACATCATATTCTTCCCCGACATGGACAGGGTGGCGGCGATGAAGGACGTAAAGCTCCAGATGGGCAGTTCCTGGCTCAGCGTCATCATGATGTTCAACACCCAAAAGTCCCCCTGCTCCAACGAAGACTTCCGCAAGGCGCTCGCCTACGCCTTCCCCTATTCCGAACTGACGGACGACATCCTGAAAGGGCAGGGGACTCCCTCCAAGGGAATGATTCCGGCGGGCCTGTGGGGGTACGACGACAGCCTGCCCTCCTACAGCAGGGACTTGGACAAGGCCAGGGAACACCTTGAGAAGTCGGGACTGGATGGGGAGCTGCTGACGCTGACCTACCAGCCGGGAAGGGACGAGCTGGACGCCGCGATAGAGCTTTTCAAGCAGAACCTGGAAAAGATAGGGGTGAAGCTGCTGCCCCTCAAAATCGAATGGTCCAGGCAGCAGGCGGTAGCGATGAGTGAAAACGAACAGGCGAGGCAGGACATCATGATAATGGACTGGTTTCCAGACTACGCAAACCCGGAGGGAACCTTCCATCCCCTGCTTGCGGACCAGAACATGGACAGCGGCTTCAACTACTGCTACCTGAAGGACACGGAGATAGAGCAGGACATACGGCTTGCCAGCATGCTCGCCCCCTCCCAGCAGGAGGAGGCCGCCAAAATCTACGGGAGGGTCCAGCGCAAGGTATTGGACAGGTGCTACCTCCTCTTCCTCTACGACACGGCCACGCCCATAGCCTACCGGTCCAACATAGGCCCGGTCAGGATAAACCCGGCCTACGAGCTGTCGCTCTACTACTACGACATAGAGCGGCTGCACAACTAGGGCAGGCGGCCACGGAGGTCACGCGGACCATCCCAGCCCGCCCCGCCGTGACACAAGCCGCAGCCCCGCGGGCGGTCAACCTCCCAGGCGGCGGCCGTCATCCCTCCCAGCCGATTCCGAAGGAAAGCTCCTCGTCCAAGGTCAGCAGCTTCAGCAGCGGCACGGAAAAGCTGGCCTTCCTGCCGGAACGCACGGCATCGGCCGAACTGCACGAGGCGAGCTTCTTCCCCTTGGGGGCAGAAAGCGAAAAGTCTATGACGGCCGTGGAAATCTCGCCAGCAATATCCTTCCCGTACACCGAGGCAATCAAGGCCGCGTACTCCTCGCCGGTCAGCGGCTCTCCCGTAAAGACGGGGGCCATGAAGAGGTCCATGTAGCCGCGCGCATCTCCGTCCATGGAATCGTACAGGCCCAGCATCGCCTCCGGGGTAATGGAGATGGACAGGGAATTCCCTTCGGAATGGACCAGGGAAGCCAGAACGCCGTCCGCCCCCTCCCCCGTGGCCGCCAGCGCCGCCTCAAGGAGGGTCGCCTTCATCGACAGTACGGAAGGCGACAGGGCTTCGGCTGAAACATCCGCGACGTCCCTGCCGGAAAGCCCCTTGGCCAGCGCGTCCGCCCGCTCCTGCGTGAACACGGCCCCCTGCCCGCCTGCGCCAGAAGGGTACAGGGACGCCATTATGGAAGCGATGGCCCGCGACGCGGCCTTGCCCGTGTCCATGAACAGCGAGACGTCGGCCTTGCCGTCGTCCCTGGCCCCCACGGACAGCCTGCCTCCGCAGCCGGACAGGGCGAACAGCACCATCAGATATATCGTGGCATAGATGAATTTTCCTTTTCGCATACCCATAAAACAAGCCCTCCGCCCCGCTGTTACAACGGCAGGGGCCTGTTTCGGCCGTGACAGAGTTTTGTACCGTCCGTGACGCAGTTCTGTCACGTCCGTGACACTATTCCGTCACGCCCGTGACACTTTTCCGTCACGCCCGTGACACAGTTCCGTCACGGTACAAAAACGCATTCCCGCGGGGTGTCCCCATACGCTCGCCGAGATTGCATCTATATCATACGCATATTCAGCACATGCGGACAGGCCCACAATGACCATGAGGCAATCAAACGCTCGCTATGGGTCCCCTCCCCGCTCCATGCGTTTTGCTCCATACGTTTTTGACGGCGGGTTCCCCCGTGACACACGACGCCAGCAGGTGCGCAGCGTCGTGGGCCCTGCACGTATGTCTCGCACGCATGGCAAGCATAACTATGGACGCGCCCGTACTTTCCTGCTATACTAGAATTGGACTAAAATCGGTTGCAAGGGCCGCCGCTTTCGCAGGGACGGTTCCAAAAGATGCCGATATTTTATAGACGGAGCCGTACACGAGACAGAATGGACCAAGACGGAACAGCGGGCTTCAGGGCCCTCCTTGACAACATCGACTCACTTATTTTCGTCTTGGACGAGTCCACCGGCACCTTCCTGTATGCAAATGCGCTTTTCCATTCCCTCATGCAGTCGTCGGGCTGCGAGGGCCGTTCGGTAGACGCCTTCATAAACGAGGACGAAGGCAAGCGGGAACTGCGCGGCAGCTTCTTGAAGAACATCGGCGGGAGCTCCGACCCCTCGAGGGAAATCTTCTGCCCCCAGGTAGGCCACTGGTTCAAGCTGTCCGTCACCCCCGTCAACTGGCAGGGAAAGGACGCGGCCTCCTACGTGGCCCAGGACATCACCGAGGCCAAGCGGGAAGAAGACTCCCGCTACGAGCGGAACATCGCCTACGACATCCTCACCAAACGCTTCAACGTCGCCATCTGGGAGTACGACAAGGAAACCCACACCGTCAGCATGGTGCAGAAGGATATGAACGACACCTTCGGCAGGATGGACCTGCCCGACATCATAGAGGACGTGCCCTACAGCCTGGTCCCCAACGTGGACGAGAAGGACGTGGACAAGTTCATCCGCATGTACACCTCGGTGGATGCGGGAGTGAAGCGGGCCGACTCCAAGATAATGCTGATAAACCACATCACGCACGAGAGCTTCTTCCTGCACGTCATCCTGACGACCTTCACGGACTACAAGGGCAAGGAGCAGGTCGTCGGAATCGGAATCGACATAAGCGCGAACCAGCGGGAGGAGGAGAAGTACCGCCGCCTGAAGAAGCAGCTTTCCGACGTGATGGACATCTCCTACGAGTCCGCCCTGCTCGACCTGGCGCAGAACCGCTGCCACGAGCACAAGAGCATCTCCGACGAGGTGCTCAGGAGGCACGAGTCGGACACGGCGGACGGCTTCATCTACGCGGTCGGCATGGACATAGGCGACCCCAAGCTGCAGAGCGAATTCTTCGACCGCTTCTCGCTCGAGTCCATGCGCCTGGACTTCATAAACGGCATCCAGCAGATCTACATGGAGTTCCCCACCGCCGCCTCCGGCCTGGAGATGAAGTGGCTCCGCATCACGGCAAACCTGAGCATGAACCCGGAGACGGATTCCGTGGAGGCCCTGACCTACCTCGTGGACATAAGCGAGGACAAGAAGCACGCATACATCATCAAATCGCTGGCCTCCGACAGCTTCCACTTCATCGCGTTCGTCTATGCGGACACCAAGGAGGTGGAATTCTTCTCCAACAGCACGGACATCTACTACATCTCCGAGAACGTTGATATGACGAAGTTCGACGCATGCAGGGAAATCCGGGCGAAGAGCTTCATCCAGACGGAAGAGGAGCGGAAGGCATATCTTGAAGCGAGCGAAATAGAAGTCATCCGGAGGGAACTCAAGGACAAGAAGTCCTATTCGGTCTCCCTGAACCAGACCGTGGCAGGCAAGGAGAGCCGCCTGCAGATAATCTTCTCCTGGGCCTTCAAGGACATGGACATCCTGATGGCCCTCTGCGTGGACATAACCGATTCCTATGTAAAGGAGCAGGAATACATACGGGCAATGGAAAAGGCCGTGATGGAGGCGGAGAACGCCGCGAAGTCCAAGATGGAGTTCATCTCCCGCATCAGCCACGACATCCGTACCCCGCTGTCCGCGATAACGAGCATGACGGACTTCGCCTTCGAGGACATCGACGAGCGGGACAAGCTCCTTTCCGACCTGGAGAAGATAAGCTCGTCCAACAAATTCCTGATGAGCCTCATCAACGACGTGCTGGACGTGTCCAAGATAGACTCCGGCCGCATCGAGCTGGTGCCGGAGCTCTACTACCACGACGAGTTCATCGGAGACATACAGAACATGTTCGTCCCCCTCTGCGATCAGAAGGGGGTTGAGTTCCTCACCGTCACGTCCGGGGTTGAGGTCAGCGCGATCTGGGCCGACAAGGTCCGGCTAAACCAGATAGTCCTGAACCTCGTTTCCAACGCCTACAAGTACACGCCCAAAGGAGGCCGCATCACGCTCACCCTGGCCTCCCGCCGCCTGGACGACAAGATATGCTCCGTCGGCATCACGGTGGCGGACACCGGGATCGGGATGGGCAAGGACTTCCGGAAGAAGATGTTCACCCCCTTCACCCAGGACCTGGGGAACCCGGAGCGGCAGAAGCTGCGCTCGGGGACGGGCATAGGCCTCTACATCGTCAAGAAGCTCGTGGAGCTGATGGGCGGCACGATCGAGGTGCAGAGCGAACTGGGCAATGGCACCAGGATACACCTCCAGATACAATTCCCCTACGAGGAGGGAACGAGCGGCAAGCAGCTGTCCAGCGTGGCAGCTGAGCGCAAGAAGCTTTCAGGCCGCGTCCTCCTCGCCGAGGACAACGAGATAAACACCGAGATAGCCCTGCGTACCCTCTCCGACATGGGCCTGGAGGCCGACACCGCCGAGAACGGGGCCATCGCCGTCAAGCGCTTCAGGGAATGCGAGCCGGGCACCTACATCTGCATCCTCATGGACATCCAGATGCCCGTCCTGTCCGGCTACGAGGCGACGGAGGCAATCCGCTCGCTGGACCGGGAGGACGCCAAGACCATCCCGATCTTCGCCCTGTCCGCCAACGCCTACAGCGAGGCCGTGCAGCAGAGCATCAACTCCGGCATGAACGGCCACATCTCCAAGCCAATCAACAAGGACATGCTGTACAAGGCCCTGCAGGAGGCCGCCGATAAGGCGGGGGGCGGGAAATAGAAAAAACAAACGCAAGTATTTTACTTCATTGAAGGAGACATCTATGAACCTGTACAAGAAGAACCATCATCTTTCGGCTGCCGCTGCCGGGCAGTCCCAGGTACTGACCCGGGCCGCCGGACCTGTAGTGGCTGCTGCCAGCCGGCCCCACGTCCTGACGGCGGTGGCCACGGCAGCCGCCCTGACGCTGGCTTTCGCCATGGCCTTTACCGGCTGTTCCACGACGGTCAAGCAGGACGTGGAGCGGCCCGCGAACCTAGAGGTGGAGAACTATGCGACCGTCTCCGCCCTGCCGTTCAAGACCCTGGCCCAGATGGGCAAGGACGACGACTACGACGACACGCCGGTGGAAACCTTCGAGGACTACTACCAGAAGCTGGGCCAGAAGGCCGCGAGCGAAAGCGACGAGCAGGCGCTCCTTGCGCTGCTTGACGAGCGGCTCATGGACCGGCTCACGCAGAGCAAGCAGCTGAAATTCGTGGACCCCGACAGCGTCCAGTACGCCATCCGCCAGCGCAAGGAGATTCCCGCCGACGTGTACATCACGGGCGGCTTCACCAAGTTCAGCTCCACGATAGAAAAGGAGGATGTCGATACCGGCAAGAGGGACGACGACGACAAGCCCATCATGGAGACCAGGTACTGGCGCGAGGCATCGGCACGGGTCCTCTACCAGGTCGTGGAGACCGGGACGAACCGCGTCATTTCCAAGAACGAGTTCTCCTTCTCCGACAAGTCGGATAAGGACACCAACTGGAAGAAGGTCAGTTCCACCTACACCGTGCTGAGCCCCTACTTGAATTCGGTCGTCAGCAACATCATGAAGGACTTTACCCCGCACACCGAAACCCGGGAACTGACCCTGCTCAAGGGGAAGGGCAAGGACATGAAGGAGGCCGACAAGCTCGCGGGAAAGGGCAGCCTTGTTCCTGCCCGCAACAGGTTCCTTTCCATATATAGGGAGACCGGCCTGTTCGAGGCGGGCTACAACGCCGCCCTCCTCTACGAGGCGGTGGACGAATACGACAGCGCGCTCAAGCTGATGAACGACGTGTGGAAGAACTCGGGCGACTCCCGCGCAAAGGAAAAGCTGAAGGAACTGGAGCAGGAGGCCGAAGCCGCCCGCCGCCTCCAGGCGCAGAAGAACAAGCGCTAGTGGCCCGGCCATAAAGGGACCGCAAGGGGCGGCCCTATAGGAAGGCTGTATGGGCCCGCCTTAAAGGGACCGCAGGGAGCTGTCCCATACGGGCCCGGCCATAAAGGGGCCGGCGGGAGGCCGCTCCGCAGGGGGCTACCCGCCATAAAGGGTCCGACAGGGGACCGCTCCGCAGCGGCTCGTCCCGCAAGGGGGCCCAGCCATACAACGCCCCTCAAGCGGCTATTCAGACATAAAAAAGGCCCGCCCCGGAAGCTCCAGGGCGGGCTTTCCTGCATCCGGCGCACTGCCGGAACGCATCATGCCTCCTTCTGCATCGGCATGATGATGTGGAAGTAGTGGGATGCCGGTTCCGGCCGCATCGTGACGGCCTTCATCTCCTCCGTAAACTCGAAGGCTATCCTGTCACCCGAAAGGACGCGGAGCGGCTCGTCTATGTAGCGGTAGTTCATCGCAATGGACATGGGCTCGCCCTCGTAGTCGGAAGAAATCTCCTCGTCCGCGCTGCCCAGCTCGCTCTGGCGGCTGGTAATCCGCAGGAGGCCCGGCTCCATGTTGAAGTAGATGCGGCCGGCCTTCTTGTCCACCATGAGGGCCACGCGCCGCATAGCGGCCACGAGCTCGTCCTTCGCGACGGTAAAGTGGTGGGACTGGCTGGCCGGGATGACGCGCTCGTACGCGGGGAACTGGCCGTCTATGAGGGCCGCCCCAAAGCTGTAGCTGGCAAACTTGAAGAACACCATCTTGTCGACGATGGCCATCTGTATGTTGCCTTCGTCGGGGCAGTGCTTGAGCACGATGCCCAGCACCTTGGGATGGATGATGGCGGCGGGGAAGTCCGCTACGCCGGCCAGTATCTCCTTGGAGCTGAAGCCCATGCGGCGGCCGTCGGTGGCCACCATGTTGAGCAGGTCGCCCTTCTTTTCGAAGTACACGCCGTTCATGAAGTAGCGGGTCTCGTCGCTGCTCACGGCAAAGACCGTCTGGGCAATCATCTCCTTTATCTCTTTGGCAGAAACCTCAAAATAGGGCGCATCCTCGGAGACCGCGACTTCGGGGAACTTCTCCTCGCTCATCGTCCGCATCTCGAACTTTATCTTCTTGTCCATCGGCCGTATGATCACACCCAAGGCCTGGGTGCCGTCCCCGCCCTGCTGGGCAAACTCCACCTCGCCCTCCGGCAGGGCGGAAAGGATCCCCATAAGCTTGTCGCAGTAGACGGTGGTGGAACCTTCCTCCTGCACCTGCACCGGGACGGAAGCCTGGAAGGAAACCTTCACGTCCGTCGCCTTTATGGTAAGCACGTTGTTGGAAGCGGAGAGGAACACGTTGGAAAGTATGGAGCCCGAATTTTTCGTGGAGATGATCTCCTGGGCAATGGCAATCTCGCCAATCATGGCATCGCGGTCAAAGGTGAACTTCATCGTCAAAACTCCTGGGGCTGCACAGAAATGGGCATGCCGTTCTGACAGTATAGCACAAAGGACTGCAAATGGCTAGCGATTTTGCAGTACAAATGGAACTGCAGCCCCAAATCCTCCCGCAAGATTGCTTTTTTTCAAAAAGATGCTATACTATAATCGGTATGGGCTGTTTCAAGAAGTCCCCGCACTTTCGTTGCAACGGACTTTTGGAACAAGCTCAGGCGGCTTTTTGGGTCGTGATTTTCTTTAACAGGTGCTTTCTATGAACGAATACTCCACTTCCGAACACCTCCGTCCCGTGGTGTATGTTGACCCGGCGAAGTGCTGCAACTGCCACCGCTGCATCAGCGTCTGCCCCGTCAAGATGTGCAACAATGGAGCGGGCGACCACGTATCCGTCAACCACGACCTTTGCATCGGCTGCGGCACCTGCATCGAAGCCTGCGTGCACGGGGCCAGGTCGGGAATAGACGATATAGAGGACTTCTTCCATGACCTTAAGTCCGGCACGCCCATGGTCGCCATCGTCGCCCCCGCCGTCGCCGTCAATTTCAAGGGCAGGGACCTGGAGCTCAACGGCTGGCTCAAGTCCATCGGCGTCAAGGCGGTCTTTGACGTGGCATTCGGCGCGGAGCTGACGACAAAGAGCTACGTCGAGCAGATAAAGCGGGAGGACCCGCCGATCATGATTTCGCAGCCCTGCCCCGCGCTCGTCAGCTTCATCGAAACCTACCGGCCCCAGCTGATTCCATACCTGGCCAAGGGGGACAGCCCCATGGCCCATACGGTCGAATGCATCCGCCACTTCTACCCCGCCTACCGCGACTGCAAGATTGCGGCCATCTCCCCCTGCTACGCCAAGCGGCGCGAGTTCGACGAGAACGGGCGGGGCGACTACAACGTCACGATGAAGAGCCTGGACATTTACTTCAAGGAACACGGCATAGACCTGTCCTCCTATCCCAAGACACCTTACGACAATCCCCCCGCGGAACGGGCGGTCCTGTATTCCACCCCCGGCGGCCTCATGCGCACGGCGGAACGCTTCGTCCCGGGCATCTCTGCCCAGACCCGCAAGATAGAGGGACATCCCGCCGTGTTCGAATACCTTGTCGGACTGGACCGCTCGCTCTCGTCCGGGACAAAGCCCTACTACCGCCTGGTGGACTGCCTGAACTGCGAGAAGGGCTGCAACCGGGGCGGCGGTACGACGAACGCCAAGATGCCCCTCGACGAGCTGGAAGGGCTGGTGGAAAGCCGCGCCCAGGAAAGGAAGAAACAGTGGAAAACCGGCAGCGGCAAGGTGAGCATGTTCGCCCTCAGGAAGCTGAACAAGATGCTCAACGCCTACTGGAAGAGCGGCATCTACGAACGCACGTACAAGGACCGCAGTTCGACAATGAAAAGGCTCATCAAGACCCCGACCACGGAGCAGCTGCAGGAAATTTACGCCAGCATGGATAAGCACAGCAAGGCCGACCTCTTCGACTGCGGGGCCTGCGGCTACAAAGGCTGCGAGCAGATGGCCGTCGCCATCTTCAACGGGCTCAACCGCAGGGAGAACTGCCACTACTACGTCCAGCACATCGCAAACCAGGACCACGAGAAGGAGATCCGGGAAGCCGTCAACAGCATCACCGAGGCCGTGCGCTCCGGCAGCGAGGCACTGAAGAGCAACGTGCACGACCTGCAGGAAATCAGGAACATGAACACGCTCACGCTCGACGGAATCAAGGACCTGCACAAGAAGGTGGACGGCATATGGGACATCGTGGGCATCATCAACACCGTCGCCGACCAGACCAAGATCATCGCCTTCAATGCAGAACTCGAGGCCTCCAGCTCCGGCGAGGCGGGCAAGAACTTCCATATCGTCGCAACCGAAATCCGCCGCCTGTCGGACACGATAATCGACAGCATCAAGGACATCAAGACCGTCATCGACGAAATACAGAAGGCGTCCGACCGCCTCATCCTGAACAGCGAGAAGGGAACCCGGCAGATAGACACGAGCTGGGAGAACGCGAAGTCGCTTGAGCAGGGCTTCGGGAGCATCATGGCCTCTTCCGGGGAAAGCGGCGAAGGCACTGATGAAATCCGGGAGTACGCGGGGCAGCTGGCCGCTTCGGGCAACAAGATATCCTCCTCCCTCCAGAAGATTGCGCAGGGCATCCAGAAATTCTCCCGGCCCACGTGAGGCGGTTCTTGGGGACAAGGCGGCACAAGCGCATCGCGGGGCGGCGGACGTGGGGACATACTGGTCCGGCAGGCGATACGTCATCGCGGGGTCAAGAGGCACAGAAACATCGTGCACCGGGATGCAAAGTCATCGCAAGACGGTGGCAACCGACCGCTTCGGGCAGCCCTGCCTGCATCCCCCTGTCCGTCACGCCCACCTGTGCAACTGCATCCCTTGCCCCACCATGCCATCCCTGTCAACCTGTCCGTCGCGCCCGCCCACAAAGGTAGGCACAGCAAGCTTGCTTTTTCTTAAAAGGGTGCTATAATTATCCTTACGGCTCCTGGGCCGTAACTTTTGTGGCTTTTCAGGTGAATGACTTATGAACGAATACTCCAATGCTGAACATCTCCGCCCGGTGGTGAGCGTTGATCCGGCGAAGTGCTGCAACTGCCACCGTTGCATTGCCGTCTGCCCCGTCAAGATGTGCAACAACGGGTCTGGTGACCACGTGTCCGTCAACCACGACCTCTGCATCGGCTGCGGAACCTGCATCGACGCATGCGTGCACGGCGCCAGGCAAGGAATCGACGACATGGAGGCCTTCTTCCGCGACCTCAAGTCCGGCACCCCCATGGTCGCCATCGTCGCCCCCGCCGTCGCCGTCAACTTCGCGGGAAAGGACCTGGAGCTGAACGGCTGGCTCAAGTCCATCGGCATAAAGGCCGTTTTCGACGTGGCATTCGGCGCAGAGCTGACGACCAAGAGCTATGTCGAACAGATAAAGCGGGAAAACCCTACAATCATGATTTCACAGCCCTGCCCCGCGCTCGTCAGCTTCATAGAGATTTACCGGCCACAGCTGATTCAGCACCTGGCCAAAGCGGACAGCCCTATGGCCCACACGGTCGAATGCATCCGCAACTTCTACCCCGCATACAAGGACTGCAAGATAGCGGTCATCTCCCCCTGCTTCGCCAAGCGGCGCGAGTTCGACGAGAACGGAAGGGGCGACTACAACGTCACGATGAAGAACCTGGACATCTGGTTCAAACAGAACAACGTCAACCTCTCCTCCTTCCCGAAAGTGAAATACGAGAACCCCCTCGCCGAGCGGGCGGTCCTCTACTCCACGCCGGGCGGCCTCATGCGCACTGCGGAACGCTTCGTCCCCGGCATCTCCGCCAAGACCCGCAAGATAGAGGGGCAGCCCGCCGTCTTCGAGTACCTGTCCGGCCTGGACCGTTCGCTGTCGTCCGGAGTCAAGCCCTACTACCGCCTGGTGGACTGCCTGAACTGCGAGAAGGGCTGCAACCGGGGCGGCGGCACGACGAACAACAGGATGCCCCTGGACGAACTTGAGGAACTGGTGGAACGGAGGGCCTACGACCGGCAGGAACAGTGGAAGACCACGGGCTACAAGCAGAGCAAGACCGCGCTCAAGAAGCTGGAAAAGACCGTGGACGCCTACTGGAAGCCCGGCATCTACGAGCGCAAGTACAACGACCGCAGCGCGGCGACGCGGAAGTTCATCAAGACCCCGACCAAAGAGGAGCTGCAGCAGATTTTCGACAGCATGGAGAAGCACACCAAGGAGGACATGTACGACTGCGGAGCGTGCGGCTACACCGGATGCGAGCAGATGGCCGTCGCCATCTTCAACGGGCTCAACAGCAGGAAAAACTGCCACCACTACGTCCTCTACCTGGCGAACCAGGACCACGAGAAGAAGATTCACGATGCCGTCAACGAGATAACCGGCGAGAGCGTCAAGCTCTTGGAAGGAACCCGCGCAGGCGTGGAAAGCCTGAACAACGTCACCGGCAGGATGGTCAAGGACGTGGCCTCATCCTCCGCCTCTATCGAAGAGATGGTCAGCAACATCACGTCCATCAACAACATCGTGGACAAGAACTTCCAGATAGTCAACGAACTGGAGGAAGCGACGAAGGGCGGCCGGATCAAGCTGACCGAGGTGGACAAGCTGGTCGGCGCGATAGAAAAGGAATCCAGCTCCCTCATGGAGATGAGCGGAGCCATCCAGAAAATCGCAAGCCAGACCAACCTGCTCGCCATGAACGCCGCCATCGAGGCCGCCCATGCGGGTGACTTCGGCGCAGGATTCTCGGTCGTCGCGGACGAAATCCGCAACCTCGCCGAGGACTCGGGCAGCGAGGCCAAGAAGATAAGCGACGTCCTCAAGAAGATAAAGGTCATGGTGGACGGTGCCTACAGCAAGTCCAGCGAAGTGAGCCACGACTTCGAGAACGTCGTCACCCTGATGGAAAACGTCAAGGAACACGAGATGGAAGTCAAGAGCTCCATGCAGGAGCAGAGCGAGGGCAACAAGCATCTGCTCCACAGCCTGGAGCAGATGAAGGAAGGCACCAGCGCCGTTCAGGACGCAGCCGAGGACCTGAACCGCAACACGCGGAACGTCATCGCCGCCGTGGAGAACATCGGCCGGGGCAAGTAGGGCCGCGGCATTCCGTCCGTGCCGGAAGGCTGTCCCGCAGAGGGGAACGGCCCACGGCCTTGGAGGTGTTCAGTACCCGCCGGACGTCGGCGGCAATCCCGATGCCCGCAGATCGCCGCCAGGGTCGTACGCGGCTCAGTTGGGGTCGCACGCGGTTCAGCCAGGGCCGTACACGGCTCAGCCGGGGAGCGGGTAGTACACGTCCACCGACATATCCCTGTTGTAGACTTCGATCACGGTATCCGCAAGGGCGATATCGTGTTCCTCCGCATACTTCCGCATGAGCACATGCGCCTCCCCCGTTTTTGAGAAGCCACCCCGGAAAACAAGGTGCAGGCACTTCTCCTCGCGGATTCCGATGACGCCCTCCCCGTCCGGCCCGGAAACCGGGAGGCAGGTCCGCATGGAAAAAGATTCTTCATCCGCCAGCCCCGTATAGATGACGAAATGACTTCCGGTGACGGTACGCCCTTCCCGGGCCGCCTTTTCGTACAGCCTGCCGACCGACATGCCGAGCACTTCCCTCCCGACGTTCTCATCGACGTACAGGCAGGCCTTCCGCTCGAATCCCCGGATATCCGGCATACATTCACCGGGTTTGCCCCCCTTCGTGCCGGGACCTTTGTCCGCGGGACTGTCCGCACTGGCCGCCAGCTCCTTCATGGCCCTGACCTGCTCGCTCATCTCCCGTATCCTGCCCCTGACGAGCTTGTCCTCGCTGGCCCTCCCGTCGAGCACCTGACGTATCTCAAAGAGCGAGAGCCCTATGCCCCTGAGCCGCTTTATCCGCTCAAGGACCGCAAGCTGTTCCTCCGCGTAATAATGGTAGCCGTTTTCCTCGTTCTGATACGCGGGAACGAGCAGCCCCTCTTCATGATACAGGCGCAAGGCTTTCCTGCCCACCTTGCCCATCACCGCAAACTGTCCCCTTGAATACATCACCTGCCCTCCTTGCTCCGCCTCACGCGACCGAACACCCCCAGGAATCCCAGGTGGAGCGGAAGAATCCGGTACAAGGGGTAGCGCGCATACTTCTGGTAACCGCTCCGTCTATAAAAGCATACCACCGCATCGCAGAGCGAATCAATACAATTCCCGTTCAGCTGCCTGCCGAGTTCCGCAGTCGCGAACCGGGGAGAACCGATATGCCCGTATACCCCCATTGCCGCAAGCTGCCTCTTCCTGAAAATCATATCCCTGTCCGATATCCCCGTGTCGGGCAGCTGCCGGTAGCCGTCACGGACATACCCGCCGTCCATATCCAGCAGGCAGGAGCTTTCGACCCAGCCCGCGTGGTAGTCATCCGCATGCTCCTGCATGACGCGCTCCACCGCTTCCGCCTGCCCGGTTCCCGCCCCCATGAAAATCGGACCCATCGGGGCTATTACACGGACCCCGTATTTACGGTTCACCTTCCTGACCGCCTTCTCGACGGCAATCTGATGCTGGGGATCCGCATGGGAAGCAATGACGACGATATGCCTGAATCCCATGCAGCACAGGCTTTCAAGGATTCCCCGGGCGACCTCGCAGGTCGTCCGCATCGTAAAATGAACCGACCCGTAGAACTCGGTGACCGATGCTGCCGCGACCGGAAACGCCGGGAGGTAGTAGCACCCGGCATCCAAGGCAGCCTCCACTTTTGCCATCGCGCCCCTGCACCAGTGCTCGCCTTCCAGCAAGTCCGTCGCAAGCGGCAGGCAGCACCCGTGCTCCTCAATCGGGGCGAGCACGACAAAGACGATGCTCCTGTCCTTGTCGAGCGCCCGGACTTCCTTCCATGTCAGCAGGCTCAAGTCCTTCATCATTTGTCCTCCGTTTTGTCTTTTGGACACATATAAAACAGTTTCAAACGCCCAGACGGGCTTTTGAAACTGATCAAAATTCACCCCAAGAACCGCAAGTGGTGCGTAGCACCGCTGAGGTTCTTGCAAGCTTGTTTCAAAAGCAACCGACTTTTGAAACAAACACATGATAAAGCCGGCCCTTACGGCCAGGTCAAGGGCTTTTTGAAAAAAAATGCCCCGCCCCGCTCACCACGGGACAGCAAGCGGGACAGGACGCCGGACCGCTACATCCGGCCCAGGGAATTTCTTTTAGATTTCACTCTGAATTATTGAACTACCCCCCTGTATCTTTATGACGCCGGAAACGGTGGAGATTGCCTTCTTGCGCTCCTTCTTGCTCCCGTTGAAGGAAGTCCGCAGCGCAATGCAGTAGCTGCCCTCGGCAATGTCGTCCGGGATGAAGAACTCCAGCCTCCTGGGCCTGTTGCAGGAGAACTGGTCTTCCGCTATCTTCGTCCAGTCCGCCCTGTCAGAGGAGATGTTCCCGTTCGCGTCGGCGGGACAGAGGTACAGGCCGGAGTCCTCGCCCGCAACCTTGAGCCTGCTGCCGACGAGCCGTACGGCCTTCCCCGCGACAAAGCTGTCCGAAGGAGTTTCTCCCGGCAGGCGCAGCATCCCGTCAATCTGCGGCTGTCCGTCGTTCACGATGAACTTCGTGATTTTCAGCCCGGAGACAGCTTTCCTCGCCTCCTCCGTAGGGGAAAAGCGCAACGCGAGTTTCTGCGAGAGGGATGCCGCCGGGTTCTCCCCGTCCACGGTTCCCTCCGGGGCTATGAACATCGTACACAGCCCCAGCAGGTTCACCGCCTGGCCGCGCCTGATGGCCCGGATGCATTCCTTTTTCAGAAGCCCCGCGGACTTGAGCACGGTGTACTCGTCCAGCCCCCTGTCGCCGTCCTTGACGCGCGCGGCAAGGTTTGAGATGGTGAGCGTGTCCCGCGGGATGCTCCCGATGAAATTCCTTTTCTCCGTGGAAAAGGGGTTGTTGCGGAGGGCGATGACAAGCTTGTTGTCTTCGTCCCTAATCTGAAGTGAGTCAGCCATAAGTGGCCTCCTTGCATTTCGTCCCGGTCCGGCACACTGGCCGCGCGGGACATATTTTGGAGGAGCAGCCGTACGACGTAGGCTTTCGTGCCCCTTCCTTGCACACAATCTACGGCAAGACGGAAGCGTCATTTTGTAGATTGTAGTCCACACGCCCACGGGGGCAGGTCCGCATTGCATGGCACGCGGGCATACCGAACATACCGGATGACAGGCCGCAGCAAGACGCATGGCCGCCCGGGCAGCTTGCCCGCAGGGAAGAACAGATCTGTCGCGGGTATGCAGAATGCACATTCTTCGGTCTATGGAATGGACATTCTTCGGTCTATGGAATGGACATTCTTCGGTGTGCGGAATGGACATTCTTCGGTGTGCGGAATGGACATTCTTCGGTCGCCAGAATGATCTTCACGGCAGAGCAGGGCGGCGCCCGCCGAGCCGGAATGTTTGACAGCGGGTGTTGTTTGAAGTAAAATGAAATGACAGCAAGAAGCCTCCCGAACCGTGAGGCACGGTAGGTGCGCGGCAAGCGGCTTCGTCCACAGGTTCCCTCCGCGCGGGCTTTGAGCGCGGGCGTACGGAAAGGCTTTTTTGACGGCCGACTACGGAAGGGGAGGGCTATGGGCGGAGGGAACGTTTCCTGCACGGCAATATTCAGCAAAGGACAGACAGATGGCAAAAGCAAAGGCATTCAGACAGAACGCCGCGACAATCGGCTTTGAGCAGCAGATTTGGGACGCGGCATGCGAGCTGTGGGGGCACATCCCCGCCGCCGATTACCGCAAGATCTTTACCGGCCTTATCTTCCTGAAATACAT
>JAILON010000096.1 GCA_024690865.1 Treponema sp.
TTTCTTGACACCGATGTCGTCCGAGAGCTTCAATGCCTCGTCCTTGAAACTTTGATCGTAGCTTTTCATTGCCATTCCCCTTGTTTTTTCGGCAATTTAGGCACTGCACTTTTATTGTATCACTCCACAGCCTACGATGCAATATACAGCAAAAGAGCAGGGGCTTTTTGTAGCCATTTGACTACAAGAAGCTGTTTTGCTGTCTTAAAGCTCGTGCTTTAAGCTCATAAAGCTCGTACTTTAAGCTCATAAAGCTTGTGCTTTAACCTCTTAAAGCTCGTGCTTTGATGTTGTAAAGCCCCTCTTTGACATGCCGCGGAGGATTCCTTGAAACTTCACCCTGCTTGTGATGCCATAAAGAGGCAGCATGGAAATAGGAGGAAGGGCATGGAATTCTCTGTCGGTGTGGGGAAGTCAGATTTTGCCGAAATCAGGTCGAAAAAAACTAATATGTTGACAAGACGGAGCTGATTTACGAACTTGTGGGGAAATCTGAGAACAATGTGACTCTGTTCACCCGCCCCCGCAACTCAACGTCCTTGTCATGAAGGTTCCATGCGAGATACTCGTTTATGAAGGTCTGCTCGAATTTCTTTGCATGGCCTTCTGCCCGGCATCGCGGCTCCGCACAATATAATGCTATATCGCCGGAAAATCAAATACGGATAAGCATTATGTGCTGCCTATGGATTTTTTACCTTGACAGTGCTATAGTATACGTATGGAAAACTTGAAGATTCTGCCCCTGGGCATCCAGAATTTCAGCGTCCTTCGTGAAAAAGACTGCCTCTATGTGGACAAGACCAGATTAATCCACCAGCTGACGCATACCAAGCGAGGCGTTTTCCTAAGCCGCCCCCGGCGCTTCGGCAAGAGCCTCCTGCTTTCCACGCTCAGGTATTATTTTCAGGGCCGCAGGGACTTGTTCCGGGGGCTTGCGATCGAGGAACTTGAAGGCAAGGAAAAGGAGCCCTGGACGGAATATCCGGTCATGTATTTTTCGCTCGCAAGCGGCGATTTCACGGAGGAAAAGGGCCTTTCCGCCAAGCTCCGGACGACGCTGAACGACTTTGAGGACTCCTACGGCCTGCCGCATGAGGAGCCGTCGCTTTCCATACGCTTCGCAAAGGCACTGGAGAACGCAGCAAAAAAAACGGGGAAAGGAGTCGTCGTCCTTATCGATGAATATGACAACCCGCTCCTCAAGAACATGACGGCAAACCCCGCTCAGGAGGAAGCGAACAGGACGCTGTACAAGGCGTTCTTCGCCGCGCTCAAGGACTGCGACGAGTTCCTTCAGTTCTACATGTTCACTGGGGTGACGAAGTTCAGCAAGGTCTCGATATTCAGCGACCTGAACCAGTTGACGGACATCTCCCTGGACGATGAGTATTCCGGCATTTGCGGCATAAGCCAACAGGAGCTGGAGGACAGTTTCTCCCCTTATATTGATGTAATCGGGAAGAAGTTTGGCCTCTCCCATGAGGAATGCCTTGCCGAACTGAAGCGGATGTACGACGGCTACCATTTCAGCGGGACGGGGGAAGGAATGTACAACCCATTCAGCATCCTGCACTGCTTTGACGAGAAGAAATTCAGTTATTATTGGTTCGAGAGCGGAACGCCGACCTTCCTGATCAACAAGCTCAAGGACTCCAAGATGGACATACGCCGCTTTACGGAGGGGGTCAAAGTTCCGGAGTCCGCCTTGAAGGACTACCGGCCCGAAAACCCTGACCCCATGCCGCTTTTCTACCAGTCGGGCTACCTGACCATAAAAAGCTGGAACAGCAGGCAGAATTCATACAAGCTTGGCTTTCCCAATGCGGAGGTCAAGTTCGGCTTCCTTGAGTCGCTCGCCCCCGGCTACCTGAACATTGAGGACAAGCCCAGCCCATTCAGCATAGACCTGCTCGACGATGCGGTAGAAGCGGGCGACACGGACGGCATGCGCGACTGGTTCACGGCGCTTTTCGCCATGCTCCCCTATCCGTCTGGGGGTGATGCTGATGTCCAGATGGCCGTGACCGAACAGAACTTCCAGAACGTCATCTTCATGGCCCTGACGATGATGGGCAAATACGCCCGCACCGAGGTGCATTCTGCGAAAGGCAGGGCGGACTGCATCCTTGAGGCGGAGGATTACGTGTACGTATTCGAGTTCAAGAGGGACGCGTCCGCCGCCGAGGCCCTCGCCCAGATCGAGGAGAAAGGCTATTCCGCCCCCTATGCGGCGGACAGGCGCAAGCTGTTCAAAATCGGCGTGAACTTCTCAAGCAGCGAGCGGAACATCACGGAGTGGGAAGTATCGTAAACGTTTTTTCAGCGTTGCCTCGAGAAATTGATTTTTTTCGATTTCTCCTAAGGCCCTCGATGCCACCCGGCAGTGTTTCCAGAAAGCGCATGATTTCCTCCTGAAAATCCTTGTCGTCGGGCCTTTCTGGCACTTTCTCTATTGCATCGGCGACAGCGGATAATATTGACGGGATGCCAATCCACCTCCCGCAGGTATAGCAGAACGCGGCTCCGGGAAACAAAGCCTTGCCACAATAACAGCAGTACATCGTGCATTAAAACTCATGATTTGAAAACCTGAGTTCTTTTCCGTCTTTATATACAATTGGGGTATCCAATAGTATGTTTTTGCACCCCTTAAATCTGAATGCCACGCAGTTACTCAAATAGGGGATTAGAGGCTCATAATATGATTTACCACCGAAAATGTAGAATACGTCATTCTTTAGGTCCAGTTCTTTCTGTCTTAACTTAGAGACCACGATTCTCGCCCATCTTTCTTTATAGGCTTTACCTTGCTTGGCGAGATCGACTTCGTAGTACTTGATAAGGGCATCTTTATCAAGAAGGTTGTAATCTTCTTTGCTGGAGAGTATGAACCAGTCATCGCACCGGTACATTCTCAAGCCATCAGACTTTGCCCTTTTGAATGTTCGCCCCTGATATATGTCCTGTGCCTTGAACAAACGCTCTGGTGCTTCCATGCCCAGTTTTGTTTTGCTGCAAGCAATTAATCCTATCTTTCTTCCCATATAGTCCTCCGAATCGTAATTCAACCTCAAAAAACTTTCTTTGTCAAATTATCCATCTTCATTATACTGTTCTGTATATCATTTGTCCATGTTGTGCATATGCGGCCGCTTCAATCTACAGGCTACCGGCACTTCTTTTTGTTCCGCTCCTTTATTTTGGGTATGCAACACATGGGGCAAAGAATTTGTCATCTGTATGACTGTAATTGCGGGTCCCCGACAGCATCAAGAACATCGCATCAATATAATTCAGGTAGAAATCATCATCAATAGAACTATAATGCAAGCCTATGGGGATTATACTGCCTACTCTGCTACCAATACCAAATCCTTCACGGTTCTCACGTTCACGATACTCATTTGCTGACTCATCTCCTTTCAGAAATTTTCCGTCCTTGTCGTACCAAACCGTATAACCCTCAGGTCTATCGTCATGATTCACGTAAATCGAAAAGGCATAACAGTCTTTTTCACCAAGATTCCGGGTACTCGCATCAGGATCCCCGCTGACAGAATTGCCCATCTTGTCGCAGAAGAATATAGCTATCTTGCCTTTTCCTTCTTTTTCTTTGGTCAGCGACTGCCAGCCGGCCTTGCAGTTGACGGGCCTCATGTTTGCATCATACAGGTACACCCCGTCATCCTTAAGATCGCAAACAGACCAACCTGAGAACCTGTTGTTTGTTGACCAAACGACACGCTTTCCATTTGCCCCATAATATGATATCCTGTTTTTTTCTACCACTCGTTCCGCCCATCCTTCGGAACCGTTCGTCAGATTCCCATCGGGGCCATAGTATGAGATGCCGCCATTGCCATCTTTGACCCTACGTGCCCATCCTTCTCCGCATACCACAGGCTTGCCGTCAGACCCGAAAAGGCTTATGTCGCTACTATAGCCGCTTATTTTCGCGATGCCATACGGATTTTCTTTCAAGTTTCCGTAAGCATCATGGCGAGACCAATTCCATCCGGCTATATCTTCATGTACAACATATAGTTCATAATCCTTTCCCATGCCGTAGCAGTAGGTCTTTGATACATTCCCTTCACTGTTGTATTCCCAAGTGTATTTGTGCCAGCCGTAATCATCGGTACACGACTTGCCTGCCGCATTGTAGTAGCGTCTTTCTATTTCTTGGGAAGTTTTCTTGTATCTTTTTGAGGCATAATACCCACCGTTGCGCAGTTCGGTTTTATCAAAGCTATAGGGATATACATAGCCGACAATCATCACCACTGCAAATATGACAGCAATGGCCCAGAAGGTTATTGCTATTCTCTTTGCACATATAACTGCAAAAGATTGGGCTTCACGTTTAGAACTTTTTCTTCCTTGATTTATCTTCGGAGAAGACAGACTATCGACGTTGCTCAAAGAAGATTTCTCCATTTGTGATTCTTTGTTCTGTTCATAGTTTTCATATTTTGTCTCATTGGAAGAAACTCTTTCTCCACATTCTGGGCAGAATATTGCCTCGTCATCTATTTCCTTTCCGCATTTTTCACAGATCATAATTCTATTTACCTTTCCTTCTCATCTCGATTATCTTTCTCACTGTACAGTGGGTATTCTCGTTTTTTTCTGTTTTAATTCCTTGAGTGTTCAAAAAATCCCTTGCAATAGGTAACATCATCCTTTCTGGATTTTCCTCTGTGCCTTTATAAACTATATCATAATATGGGCGCTTTGCGTTTTCTCCAGGAAGATACTTCCTCGCTTCATATTGTTTTCCGTGCAATTCAAACTCCACAGACTCAATCACCTTTTTTGTCATCCTGACCTCCTCTTGCAGGGCAACTGTTCAGTTAAAATCTATTTTCATATTCCGAGAAGCTTAGCTTTCGCTTTCTTGTACTCGTCAGCGTCTATGAGTTCCTTTATGAAAAGCTCGTGCAGTTTTGAAAGCTTTTCTTCCAAGACATCCATATCGGGCATAGACGCTTTTATCGATGAAGAGTTGCCTGTGCCTATGGAAGCGTCACATTCTTCACCCGATATCGCAGGACAGTCCTCTCTGGAGTCCAAGACAGGTCGAACTACAGGAGTTCCGCATTTCAGGCAGAATTTGTAGTCATCTTTGAGTTCCGTACCACAATTTGAGCAGGTCATATCTTATTGCTTTCTCCTATTGACTCTGCGAGCCATCAATTGCTTTCCTTCCAGGCATAATCTATCTTGCGGAACTCAAACTCCTGCCAGTTGTTCTTTTGGACAACGCTTATCAGCTGGCGTTTATTTCCTCCTATATCCCTTACAACCGCAACGCCCGCGAACTCCTTCTCATCCATCAGCCTGCCGAGCTCCTTCATCTGCTTCAGAGTGTAAGTCCTGATCATGTAACCGGGTCTGCTGATATTTTCTCCGGAGGCTGCTTTCCCGACCTCTTTCGGGGTCAGCGTATAAGCCATTTCCCACTTACCGGAACCCGGCATCGTTACCAAGCCGCCCGTCGCAAACGCCATAACCAGGCCCACGGTTGCTGTGGCCGTAGACTGCGAGGAGCCAAGGCTGTAATCATAATACTGCTTGTACTCTTCGTTGTTGATAAAGGTGACCAAATCACTGACCGTCCCGTCCGGCAATGTCGCCCCCTTTATGACGTTGCCGCCAAGCTCGTCCTGGGCCCTTTCTACCATGTAGAATTTCTCATAAGTCAGCGCCGTATACTTCTTGTCCGCAGTGACATAAATCACCCGCATCCTGTCATCCTCGAAGGTAAAGGAAGACCCGATGACGGCTTTCTTTTTCTTCATCATATCCAGCAAATCCGTTTCCTTTGCCGAATACTGCTTGAGGAAGTAATCCTCAGTTTCCACCGGCTGCTTGCTCTCTTTCCATGCGGCAGACTCCTCTTTTGTCAGCCTGCGGAGGTGTTTCGTATAGTCCGAATACGGCGAGTCGCCTCCGATGCGGGCTTCCCTGTCCTCGTTGAATTTTTCCTTGTTCTTGAACAGGTTCAGGTCCGTCACCGTGCCGTCCGGCAGGGCAAAGCCTTTCAGCTCAAGATCGGCTTTCGGCGTACCCTTGGCCATAAGGCAGGATGGCGCGAGCGCAAAGGCAAGGGCAAGGAGCGCGAGGCGTGGCAGCGATCTTCTTTTCATATCAAAACCTCCATGAATTCCCCCGCAGTCCGCAGGGGTTCTTGTTATAAATACAACAGACAGCGGATATAGTAACAAAAATGACTCGGAAACGCAAGTTTTCTCTCCATTTTGTGACCCCTCGTTGTCATGGTCAAAGAATAGCATACGTGGGCACCCCCGTGGTAAACTGCCAGTTGACTTTTTAACGGCAGGAACTTTACATATCTCTGGATAATGACAGGCAATTGCGAGTTATGAAAACGAATAGCCTTGCGTAAAGTTATATTCATGACAGAAGATGAATTGCAGACGCGGGTACTGACGAACCTGAGGGCGTACCGCAAGAAGATGGGGCTCACCCAAGAAAAGCTTGCGGACAAGGCGGGGCTCTCCCGGCAGATGATGAACGACATAGAGGGCCGCAGAAGGTGGCTGACCAAGGGGACGCTCGTCAAGCTGGTAAATGCGCTAGAAATTGACGTGCATGAGCTTTTTGTCCCCGCATCGGGGGAAAGCCCGCAGGCGAAGGAAACCTACGAGCTCATAAAGGAAAAGGCCGTGGCCGAGATAAAGGAAGCCGTGGACCGGGTCCTCGCAGGCATCTGACACCGCCCTAATCCTTCAGCGTGAATTCCTCCAGATTGCCCAGATCGGAAAGCTCCCCTATCACCTGGTCGTAGTCATCCAGGTCAGGGGACTTGACGGAGTACAGGAGGATGACCTTCCTGTCCGCCATTATGCGCTTGATGTTCAGGTCCGTCACCTTGAAACCGTAGCTCTCTATGACTTTCTTGATTGCACCGAGGTCTATCCCTCTCTCCCCGTCGGCAAACACCAGACGCAAGGTCTTGTTGCGCCCTGCCAGGAAAAAGCGGCTCTCTATCTTCTCCAGTACTAAAAGAAGGAAGATGGCGACCGCAAGGACTATAAGGGACTGCTCGTAAAGTCCCGCCCCGATCGCAAGGCCTATCGCGGCGGCTGTCCAGACGACCGCGGCCGACGTAAGACCGCGTATATTCAGTCCCTGGTGGACTATGGCGCCCCCGCCCAGAAAGCCTATGCCGCTCACGACCCCGGCTATGATGCGGGTCGGGTCCCCTCCGTAAAAGCCCTTGCCCGTCTGTATCTCGGTCAGCGAGTAGGACAGGATTGACAGCAAGGTCGAGGAGACGCTTATGAGCACGAGGGTCCTCATGCCGACAACCTGATAGCGGTGCTTGCGCTCCAGGCCCAGTATTGCGCCGGATATGGAGCTGGCCAGTATCTTGATCAGCGAGTCAATGTAAAAATCCAGCGAAATTCCGAACAGTTCCACAGGCATGACTTCCCCTAGCGTCTTTTTCTGCCAAACAGCTTGTTAAAGCCGCCGGCTCCGTAACGGCTTCCGGCCTTCACCCATTCCGAGGATGTCCTTGAATCGAACTTCGCCCCCGTGGCCTCGAACGCATCCAGATAGGACGCCAGCCACTTGCCCAGCTCCACGTCACTGGAGCTAAGCTCGTTGCTCAGGTCGCTGCGGGCAAGCAGGATGTTCACGTATGACTTGTTGCCAAACTGGACGGCCACGTTCTCCGCGAAAATCTCGAACGCGGCGGCGGCGGCGGCGACGACCGGCGAGGCTATGGAAGCCCCGCCGGAGCGGAGGGCCTGGGTCTTCAGGCAGTCCAACTGGTCCGGAGTCTCCTTGAAGAGGAATACGAGCATTCCTGGAGTGCCCGTTGCATTCTTTTTTTCGAAGCGCGACAGGATTTCCAGCGCGAGGCACTGGAAAGGCAGGACAAGCTCGTCGCAGCCTCTGGCGCACTCACCGCAGTTCAGGGGCCCCTCCTGGGAGGCAAACCATTCCGCATCAAAATAGAGGACAGCCTCGTCCATGCGTCCGAACGTAGCCTCAGTGCTGAAGATTATTGTCCGGGAAGAGATGGGTGAAACCTTGTGCCATTCTACAAGGGAGATGCCTGATGCTTCCGTAATCGCAATGCTCTTTCCTGAGGGAGGATCATCCTCCTCGCCATGGTCCTGCTCTGGCGCAGTTATGGAAATGCTTCTGCCAGAGAGGGACAGGCCGTCGGCAAGCTTGCTCCCGGCAGGCATCTCCTTTCCAGCTACAAGGACAGTTTTAGCCATGCATCCAGTATAACACATTCCGGCGGACTTTGCAAAGACTGGCCTTGTTGATATAATGGAGGAATATGAAAATCTGGATAAAATACATCATTGGAATTGTCCTGGGCTTCGGGCTTGCGAAAGTCCTGCCGCTCGGTTCCAAACAGGCCCAGGACGGCCTGGACTTCATCGTCGAGCTTGTGATACGCTTTGGCCGCTATCCCCTGGTCCCCCTGCTCTTCTTCTCGATTTCCACCGCATGCTACAAACTGCGCGACGAAAAGCTGATGATGAAAACGGGCCTGTGGACCCTGGCCATGATAGTCCTTTCTTCCGCCATGCTGGTAACCCTGGGACTTCTGGCAGCCCTGCTAGTCAAGCTGCCACGGATTCCCATGACCATAGAAAGCTCCAGCGATATACCTTCCATAGATCTTCAGGGCTTGCTCAGGCAGCTTTTCCCCTACACAGGGATTCAGTCACTTCTGAGCGACAGATACCTCCTGCCATGCTTCATCTTCGCAGGTCTCGTAGGGTCGGGCGCGAACGACGACAAGCATGCCGCGGCCCCGGCCGTGGCGGTGTTCAACTCCATAGCGAGGGTATCATACATAGTGATGAGCTTCTTCACAGAGCTGCTCGCCATAGGAATGATAGCCCTCTCCTACCGCTGGACGCTTTCATTCTTCGCGCTCAAGAAGATGGAACTGTACACCCAGCTTTTCATGTTGCTGCTGGCCCTGCTGGCTCTGACGGCCCTGGTCATCTACCCCTTGCTTGTGCGTTTTGTCTGCGGGGAGCGGCATCCATACCGAATCATTTACGCTTCCATAGCACCGATGTTGTCGGCCTTCATCTCGGGCGACGCCAACATGACCCTGCCGCTTCTCATACGGCACGGCAACGAAAGCCTGGGCATCAGGCACAGGGTGAACGGCGTGACATTCCCCCTTTTCTCCATATTCTCCCGGGGAGGAGCCGCGCTGGTCACATCCGTATGCTTCATCGTGATACTCCGTTCCTACTCCATGCTGGAGATAAAGATGGCTCAGGTAATCTGGGTGGGCTTCTGGTCTTTCCTGCTCTCCTTCCTTCTTGGCGAGCATCCTTCCGGGGCGGCCTTCATGCTGCTCAGCATACTGTGCATAAAGTACGGCGGGGGCTACGAGGCGGGATATCTGCTGTTGCGCGAGGCGGCTCCTGTCCTGGGATGCTTTGCCGCCACGTTTGATGCGCTGACCGCCATGACAGGCAGCTACATCGTGGCAGCCAATACTGACAGCATAGAACCGCAGGAGCTCAAGAAGTTCATATAATCGTAAGGCCCTGCCCCCCGTGGGAAGCTTGAGCCTGAGGCTGTCAAAGGCCCAGGGGAAGCCCCTCCGACGCGGATATACCGCCGTCAGAGCTGATAAAGACGCATTGGGTGCCGGGGAAGGCGCGAAGGAAGTTATCCCGCCCCATCAGGAAGGCGGACGTGCTCATGGCATCGGCCTCCATGGACGAGGCTGCGACTATCGTCGCGGAGGCGACATTTCCTCCGCCGGGGCAGCCGGTCTTGGGGTCTATGATGTGGTGGTAACGCCTGCCCCCGCTGACGAAATAGCGCTCGTAGTTGCCGCTCGTCACGACGGACAGGCCTCCCGGCAGGGAGAGGACGGCGGCGACCGTTTTTCCGCCGTCGCCGGGGTTCTTGATCCCGACCTTCCATGCGCTGCCGTCAGCCTTGCTTCCGAACACGCAGACGTTGCCCCCCAGGTCTATTACCGCCCGGCTGACATTCCTTTCCTTTAATATGCGTACAAGCTCATCGGCGGCGTAGCCTTTCGCTATGCCGCCCAAGTCCAGGGCCATGCCCTCTTTCTCCAGGAAGACGGATGAATCCGCCTCGTCCAGGATGACCTTGCGCCAGTCCACTAGCGAGAGGGCTGCGTCAATCTCTGCCTGGGAGGGGACTTTCTGGTGGTCCGTGCCGATTCCCCAGAGCGAGACGAGGGGGCCGATCGTCGGGTCGAACGCACCCCCGCTCCGCTCCGCGAAGCCGAGGGCCGCCTTTATGACGAAAAAGACATCGGGGCGGACTGCGATGCTGTCGGTTCCGGCGGCGGCGTTGATGCGGGCTATGTCCGAACCGGGCCGGTTCACCCCGAACGATGAGTCTATCTCCATGAGGCGGGCGGAAATCTCCCCGTAGAGGCTTTCATTCCCCCCGTCGAACGCGTTGACAGTGCATACCGTCCCTAGGGCCTCCCAGCTTTGCGCGGGGAGCGGCTTGCCTGCGGGAATGCCCCGGCCCGGAGTTCCTCCCTCCCGCCGGCAGGAGAGCGGCAGGAGCAGGAGGAGGAAGGGCAGGACTGCAAGAACGGCTCGCTTTTTCACGGAAGGGGGCCTTACAGCGATGAAAGGAGCTGCTTGACCTCGGAGCTCTTGTAGTCGGGGTTGTTTCTCTGAAGGAATGACAAGTAGTCCTTGGCCGCGTTCGTGTCCTTGAGCGTTATGCACACCTTGGCAAGCTCGAAGTACGCGTCCCAGTTCTTCTTGTCGGCCGCGATGACATCCTGGTATGTCGATTTCGCCTTGTCGTAGTTTCCTGCCGAGGCGTATGCCTTGGCGAGGTTCTCGCGGACGGTGTTGTCCTTGGGGCTTATCTTGAGCGCGCCCTGGTAGTACTTGACGGCATTGTCGTAGTCGGCCTTCTGCCTGTAGGCGTTACCCAAGTTGTTGTTGACCTCGAAGTTCCCGCTCTCAAGCGAATATGCCTTCTGCAGGAATGTCAGCGCGGAGTCCGCGTCGCCCGACTCCAGGCTGAGCGCACCGATGTTGGTCAGGGCCTTGACGTTCTTGGGATCGGCGGCCAGCACCTCCTTGTAGAGGGCGAGCGCATTCGTCTTGCCGCCGGTCTCCTCGCACATCAGGGCATAGTTGTAGGTGATGTTAGTCTGCACCAGCTGGACCGCGTTCGACTTATTGTCATAGGCCTGCTTGGCATAGGAGAGCGCGTTGTCCTTCTTTCCCTGCGCGTACATGACTGTAGACAGGTTGTAGTAGGTGACGGGATCCTTCTTGGCGGGGTCCATGTAGGCGAGGGCCTTCTTGAAGGCCTCCTCGGCGGCGGTGTAGTTGCCGGCAGACGAGTATACCGAGCCAAGCTCCTGGTAGTTCTGGGAGGACGAGGGGTTTATGCGGATGGCCTGCTTGAACAGGTCCGCGGCCCCGTTGAAATCGTTCTGCCTGACGAGGATCCTCGCCGCGGCAAGATACGCCCTCTCGTAGTTCGAGTCAATCTGGAAGGCCTTGCGGTAAGCGGTGAGGGCCTGCTGCGTCCTGTTCAGCTTCTCGTTGACGAATCCAAGGTTGTACTGGGCCGAGGCGAACGAGGGGTTGTACTTGATGGCGGATGCAAAGGAGGAGCTTGCCGCCTCATACTTCTTCTGCTGGGCCTGGACACGTCCCAGCTGGTAGTAGTAGTTGGGGTTATTGGGGTCGGCGGCAATCGCCTTCTTGAGCTCCGCCTCGGCGGTCGCCCAGTTCTTGGAGTCGAACGCGTCCATCGCCTTTATGTAGTGGGCCTCAGGGTTTGCCGCATCCTTTGAGAGAGCGTCGTTGGCATATCCCAGGGCCTGCTGCATGAGCTTCTTCTTCTGCGCAGGGTCCTGCGCGTTCTGGGCCGCATCGTATATGGCAAATCCTATCTCGCCCATCTTGTCGGCATAGAATTCCTTGTCCTCGGGGGGAAGCTTCGCCTTTTCTTTTGCGTTGGCGAAGTGCTTGAGGGCCTCGTCTATGTCGCCGGAGTTCAAGGCGGCCATGCCTTTGGCTATCTCGTCGTTCGCTTCCTTTATACGCTTGGCGGCGGCAGCGCTCTCGGCGGCCTTGCGGGCCTCCTCTTCCTTGCGTTTCTTCTCCGCCTCCGCCCTCTGCCTGGCTTCGGCCTCCTGACGCTGTTTCTCTTCGGCGGCGGCGGCCTTGCGGGCTTCCTCCGCCTCCTTCTGGGCGCGGACAAGCTCGTTCATCGCCTGCACGTTCTTGCGGTTCTCCTCGGTCTGCTTGGCAAGCTGGTCCTTGAGGGCCTGCGTGCTCTTGGCGTTCTCGGCGTTCTGCCGTGCAAGCTCGTCCCTGAGGGCCTGGTTGCTCTTCGCGCTCTCAGCCGTCTGCTTGGCAAGCTCGTCCTTGAGGGCCTGGTTGGTCTTGACGCTCTCAGCCGTCTGCCTTGCAAGCTCGTCCCGGAGCGCCTGGTTGGTCTTGACGCTTTCCTCCGTCTGGCGGGCAAGCTCATCCTTGAGGGCCTGTGAATTCTTGGCGTTCTCCTCCGTCTGGCGGGCAAGCTGTTCTTTCAGGGCCTCTATCGTCGCCTGCATCGCGTCGGACAGGGCAGAAGCCTCCCCTCCTGCGGTTCCGCCCGATGCCGGGTGGAAGTTCCCCTGTGCGTCATAATAGCCGCCGGCTCCGGCCATGCCGGCTGTCCCAGCCGCCGGATGGAAATTTCCCTGAGCATCATAATAACCGCCGGCTCCGGCCATCCCGCGGGAAGCCCCCGCAGGTGTCACACCTGGCTCATTCGCAGAGTGGAACTTTCCGGTGGAATCATAATATCCCACGCTTCCGTCAGGGCCGACTGCGGCGGGGTGGTAGTTTCCCTGCGCGTCATAGAAGCCCGCGGTCCCGCCAATGCCTCCGTAGCCACCTGCCCCGGCCATTCCGGCAGCCCCAGTGGCAGGGACGGCGGTGACGCCCGGCTCGCTCGCCGAATGGAATTTGCCGTCGGATCCGTAATAGCCCACGCTTCCGTCAGGGCCGACCGTCGCGGGGTGATAGTTCCCCTGAGCATCGTAGAAGCCAGCAGTCCCGTTCACCCCGCCTGCCCCGGCCATGCCGGCGGCACCTGTGGCGGGGACGGCGGTGACGCCAGGCTCGCTCGCCGAATGGAACTTGCCGTCGGATCCGTAGTAGCCGACGTTTCCGTCAGGGCCTACCGTCGCGGGGTGGTAGTTTCCCTGCGCATCGTAGAAGCCAGCAGTCCCGTTCACCCCGCCTGCCCCGGCCATTCCGGCAGCCCCGGTGGCAGGGACGGCGGTGACGCCCGGCTCGCTCGCCGAATGGAACTTGCCGTCGGATCCGTAGTATCCCACGCTTCCGTCAGGGCCGACTGCGGCGGGGTGATAGTTTCCCTGCGCATCGTAGAAGCCCGCGGTCCCGCCAATGCCTCCGTAGCCACCTGCCCCGGCAAGCCGGTACAAGGAGGCCAGCTGATCGAATAAGGAGGAAACTGCCGCATCATGCGGGTCTTTTATCATAAGGTCATTCAGGAGGGAAAGAGCTTTATCGTACATGCCCGCATCTATATACCTCCGGACCAAATCCAGCGTGTTCGCCTTCTCTGCCGGACTGAGCCGTGACAGCCCGCCGGAAGATGAGATTTTTTTCGCAAGGAAAGTGCCCCCGACCCCTCCTCCGAGTCCCAGGAGCAGGGCAAGCAGTATGATAAGCCAGACAGGGAACCGCTTCTTTTTCTCCTCATCTTCATCTTCATCATCCACTTCGGCCGGGCCCTTTTCGGGCACAAGTTCCGGCGTATCAGCGACAGGGCTTTGTGCCAAGCCCGGATCAGGCTGAGAGGAATATGATGCAGGGGATGCCTCCTCTGATACAGCAGGAGACGACGGGGCAGGTTCTTCCACCGGAGTTGCACTTCCGTCAGAACTTTCACTTCCTGAAGTGCCGGAGGACAGGCTTGCGAGCCATTCACGCGCGGACTGGCTGGAAGAGCTCTGTGCGGGAGCAGCCTCACCCACAGCAGCTGACTCATGGGCAGGCTCCGGTTCCGGCTTGAGGTCATAGGCAGACGGCAAATCCGCCGCGGAAGGAAGCTCGGCAGCGGAAGCTAAGTCCGTGGCAGAGGGAAGCTCTGAGGCGGAGGGCAAGGCGTCTGCTGACGAAAGCGGCTCCTCCTTGTGCTTCTCCTCGGCAAGGCGGGCGAATTTCATCAGGTAGGATTCTTCTGCAGGGCTTGTGACGCTTGAGGCAGCGGGCTTTTGTGCCTCTGTGGCCATAGCCGCGGCAGCCGCAGTTTTTGTTGCGGTTGCAATGCGTTTAGCGGCGGCAGGAGTTGTCCTTGAGGTGGCAGAAGCTGTCCTTGTGGCGGTCGCCCTGGTCCTGCTTGTCTTAAGCTCTTCGTCCTCGTCCTTGACGCTCCTGCTGGGTCTGGCCGCCGTAGTCCTGCTGGCAGCAGACCTGGTACCGGTCGTCCTTGCCGCCGGAGTAGATTTTGCAGTGCCGGTCCGGCCGGAACCTGTCCTCACGGATGCCGGCGCTTTTTTTTCCGCGGTTGCGGACTTGCTGGCGGAAGCTTTTTTTGCAGCCGTCTCCTTCTTTTTCTCTGTTGCCTTTTCCGTTGCCATTATCCCCTCCCGATGGCGTTTATGACGTTATTCCAGCTCTGACTCGTATCCGTAGTCAACCGTGCCTTCGGCCCCTGCGGACATATTTTCCGATGCCGCATCCTGCAAGGATGAGGCGACGTCCTCGAGCAGCTTCTTGCGGCGGGTGGCCTCCTCCTGCTCAAGCCGTGTCCGCTCGGCGGCGATTCGCTGCGCCTCCTCCTTCTGTTTCCGCTCCTGCTCGACACGGATGGCCTCGGCTTTCTCCTCGTTCTCCATCTGCTGGGTCAGCATGCTGATGATTGTCTTTATGGAATTTCCCTGGGGTGTCTCAGGCTCCAACCCCAGGTAGTTCACGTAGTCGGCCTTGCTGTCCTCATACTTTCCGGCTTTGAGCCTGGTATTGGCCCGGTTCAGGACAGGGGCAGAATAGGAGGGATCCGCGGCTATGGCCATGGTATACCAGTTCTCCGCGGCAGCGTAGTTGCCCATAGCGAAAGAGATGTTTCCGGCATCAAAGGCAATCACCTTCTTGTTTGTTCCGGGGACGTCCATTCCCCGTTCCAGGACGGCGAGTCCCTTCTCGTATTCCTTCATCTGCTGGTAGCAAAGGGCAAGATATATGTATGCCTTGGGATTCTCTCCCGATTCGACGGCTTTCTCCAGCTGCGGAACGGCCTCGGAGAATTTTCCGGTCCTGAAAAGCTCCTCCCCGGAGGAAAAAGCGGAAGACTGGGCCTGTGCGCCTATGCAAAAAACAAGGGCCAGGGGAAGAAAAAGAAAGCTCCTAAAATCAAAACGCACCATAATATTGCCTCGCTCTAATCATTGACATATTCTCATAAAAAAGTTAATCTTTCAACAGCTACCTTATAAAAGCATTTTAAGCCTTTTAGGGTAACATGTAATCATGAAGACAAATCAAGGTGGACTTTTCTAGTTATGGACAACATAGCGACAGTGATTGCGTTTGCGGTAGTCATCGCCATATTGGTCATTGTATGTTTCATCATATTAAAGACCCTCCTCACACCTAAGAAAATCGGCAGTATTCAGAAGTTAATTAAGATGGGCAAAGCCCAGCAGGCTCAGAAAGTGGCGAAAGCCATACTGACGAAAAACCCGAAGGATTATGTGGCGCACTACTGGCTGGGCGAGGCCTATATGGCCGAAAACAAGACCGCGCTGGCCTTCATGGAGTTCAAGAGCGTCGCCCAGCATATGGTGTTCGACGGAACCATCCCCGAAGTGCCCTTCAGGAAGCAGTTGGCCAAGCTTTACGTAAAATACAATGAGAATGATAATGCGCTGAAGGAGTACCTGCTCCTGACCAAGCAGGATCCTAAGAACCCTGACAACTACTTGGAGTGCGGTAAGCTCTTTGACGAGGCTAATGACCATGCTGCCGCTCTCGGGGCTTACCAGAAGGTCATACAGCTGGCACCCCGCAACGCGAAGGCCCATGCCGCCCTCTCAAACCTGTATGTGCATACCAAGCAGTATGCCGATGCGAGGGCAGAGATAGACACGGCCATAAAGCTTTCGCCGGAGTCGCCGTCCAACTACTACTATCTGGGGAAGATCCTGAAGGAAACGCATGATTACCCGGGGGCCGTCAAAGCATTCGAAAAGGGGCAGCGGGATCCGGAATTCAAGCAGCGCGCCCTCATAGAGAAAGGAAGCTGCTTCATGCTGGCAGGCCAGATAGACAGGGCTACGGCGGAATTTGAGAATGCCATCAAGAACACAAAGAACGAGGGAAGCCAGGAAACCCTTTACGCACGCTACTTCCTGGCCGACTGCTACGAGAAGAACCACAAGATAGAGGAAGCCATAGGCCAGTGGACGGAGATTTCAAAAAAGAACCCGAAATTCCGCGATGTCCCGACAAAGCTGAACCAGTACAAGGACGTGCAGACCAATGACAGCATCAAGGAGTACCTTACGGCCACCCCGCAGGGATTCCTGGACATAGCGAAGAAAGCAGCAAAGACAGGCTTCAACCTGGTTTCCATGAACATTGAGAGCACGAAATACGGTTGTATAATGCTGGCTACGGAGGAATCTGCGGAAAGCTGGAAGAACGCCCGCAAGCAGGTATGGCTGGTGCAGTTCTACCGGATAAGCAAGCCTATTGAGGAAGCGGCAGTCCAGAAGGTGGCGGATGTGCTGAAAGAAAAGAAATACTACAAGGCTGTCATATTCTCATCATCAGGATTCGCAATAGAAGCAGTGAACTTCGCGGAGAACAGGCCCATAGTCCTGGCGGGAAAGGAGATGGTGGAAAGCATACTTTCAAGGGCGGGCTTATAGCAGAATGCGGTTCCTGTGCGTTTCCGACCAGATAGATCCACTCATATACTCCACCGTCCTGAAAGAACGTTATGACGATGTGGATGCGGTGTTCTGTGCTGGAGACCTGCCAATGGACTACGTTGACTTTATAGTGACCTCGCTGGGAAAGCGTACCTACTTCGTTTTCGGAAACCACGATTTGACGGAATTCGACTATTACCGGAGGGGAGGAAAGGCGGACCCAACGCCAAGCGCACCGTTCGGAGATCCGACGTTGAGCCATGCCCACGGGGGCGACTATGTAAGCAACAAGAGCCTTAGGGTCAAAAAGCTGTCCTTCAAGCTGCCGAACGGATCTTCCACCCCCCTGCTCATCGCCGGAGTCTCAGGTTCCATACGGTACAACAACGGCAAGGACCAGTACACCGAGGGAGAGATGAAAAGGCAGCTCCTCTTCCTTGCCCCGCAGCTTATATGGAATAAAATTCGCTACGGTCGCTATTGCGACGTGTTCCTGACCCATGCCTCACCCAGGCACATCCATGACAAGGAGGATGCCTGCCACAAGGGCTTCGAATGCTTCAACTGGTTCATCCAGAAATTCAAGCCCGCACTGCTCATGCACGGACATATACACCTGTATGACCTGGCAACTCCCCGGACGACGGTCAGCGACATGACCACGGTTGTCAATGTCTACAGCCACATAGTCATAGATTTCAATCCTATATTCTCAGACAAAGGAAGTTATGCAAACTCAAACATTACTATCCTCTCAGACCGATGAGGACTTCAACAAGGCCCGCAACAAGGCCCTTTTCAACGAGCTGCAGCACCTTTTACGGCCCGACGAGGCTACACTGATTTCATTTTCCGACATACGGAAACTGCTGAAGCCCAAAAACGAGGTCTACATAGGGATGCAGATTGTCCCCGTGGACAAAATAGTCGGAAGCGAGGGCCGCTACAAGGACTTCGACAATCATTTCTTTCCCAAGAGCCGCTTCCTCAAGAACCGTTGGGAACACGTGGATATGGCCCATCTGCAGGACATCACCCTGCCCCCCATCAGCCTTTACGAGGTGGGAGGGCTGTACTTTGTCCGTGACGGCAACCACAGGGTTTCCGTTGCCAAGGCACAGGGAGTGGAAAACATCGACGCAGACGTGGTGAGCCTGCAGAGCGAGATAAAATTCAAGTCGGGAACAACCAAGCAGGACATGGTGAAGCAGGTCATAAACTATGAAAAGCGGGTGTTCTATGCGGAAACGGCATTCGGGGACATAACCGACTGCTGGACATTGGATTTTTCCACTCCAGGCCAGTACGACCTGATCTACAACCACATCCTCATCCACAAATACTACATAAACCAAGGCATACAGGAAGAGATCCCCTTTGAAGACGCCGTCATGTCCTGGTTCCAGAACGTGTACCTTCCTGTCATAAAAGTGATCGGCAGCCAACACATCATCCGCCTGTTCAAGGGCAGGACCAAGAGCGACCTTTACATCTACTTGATAAAATACTGGGACGAGCTCAAGCAGAAATTTGGCAACGACTACAGCCTGGATCTCGCGGCGAAGAACTTCAAGAGCGAAAGCCAGAAGAACACGTTCCTCGGGAAAATCAAGAACGCAATAGCCCGCAGAAACATGAAAAAGCTTCTTGCTCCCTCCGACAACCCACAGAAGCAAGAGGAACAGCTTCAAAAGTAACCAACCTTTGAAACATACTCAAGAGTAAGGCATCCTCAGGCCAAAGTCCCCAGGCAGTCCAGCTCCCCTCCAGAGGCAATCGAATCCTCCAGGCATCTGCCTATGACCAGGTTAACAAGGCTGCCGCTAGCGGGTCCTTCTCCATTCGCTTCCCCCCCCCTACCGGCTCCGTCCGGCAAGGGGCATTCCACATGCAGGTAGTTTCCCGTCACCGCATGGAGTACGCCCGGTCCTTGGCTCCGGCTGTGCTCTACAACAGCCTGGAGGGTCCTGCCCTCCCACTGCCCCGCATACGAGATTTTACCTTCAACGGCCTTCCTCGTCAGCCAGGCAACGCGCTTCCCCTTTACGCTCTCGGGAACCTGCCCCTTCATGCTCATGGCAGGGGTGCCGGGACGGGCAGAAAAAGGAAAGGCATGTATCCAAGCAAAAGAACTTTTCTCGCAGAGGGCTTTCGTGGCAGCGAAGTCCTCCTCGCTTTCACCTGGAAAACCAGCTATGATGTCGCAGGAGATAAAGGGATTTTCCTTTATCTCCCTCAGCCGTGCAATGGCCCGATCAACATGTGAAAGAGAATGGGGCCGCCGCATGGCCTGCAGGATCCTGTCGCTGCCCGACTGGATGCTCAAGTGAAAAAAGGGCTGCACGCGGGGATGGGCAAGGACGGCACAAAGCTTTTCATCGACGCTTTCAGGATATAAACTTGAAAGCCGAAAGAAAATTCTGTCGGTTCCTTCCAAAAGACCTTCCACCAAAGACGCAAGGCCAACCGACCGCCCCTGTCCATCTTCCCCCCGCCACTGGCTCAGGTTCACACCAGTCAGCACAGCCTCGGTTACGCCTGTTTCCTCCAGCTTCCTCGCACGGCGAACAGCCTCATCGAGCGGCAATGAGACGGAAGCCCCCCTCGCAAGGTGGATGCGACAATAGGAACACTCGCAGTTGCATCCGTCCTGCAGCTTGAGCGTCGCCCTGCTATGTTTCTGGAATACATTGGTATAGAGAGTGAACGCATTTACCGGAGGTGCTTTCCGTCTGATGGGAGGGACAAGCAGTGGGGAAGCGGAGGAGGAAAGCTTTCTCTGTATGAATACATCAAGCCGGTCATGGCGAAAAAGGCCCTCCGCAATGCAAAGGTCCCCCCCCGCAACCATTGCCGTAGGCAGGAGTGAAAGGACAAATTTGCCCGTACCGGGAATAATGGAAATTCTCTCTGTCGATATGGCGCACAGCAACTCCCCGTCCAAGGCAGCATAGCACCCAGTAACTATTACCAGTGCAACAGGAAACTTTTCCAGCATGAGCCGGATAATCCGCCTGGCCTTCTGCTCCGCCTTGCCCGTCACCGTACAGGTATTTATAACGGCAAGGACAACATCGCGGTCAACAGGGGAAGCCGCCGTCAGCGGATTCATATCAACCGTAAATCCACTTTCTGAAAAAAAACGGGCGGCCCCCTCGCTCTCATCGTGGTTCAGGCGGCAGCCCAAGGTCTCAAAATGTATCGTACCCGTCACAGGCGGCTCTGGCAACGTTCCTTCCCGCTCTTGGCATCGGCAAGGTTGGCGTTCAAGGACAAGGCCTTGTCATATGCTTCAATTGCGGAAGTGTACTCTTTGCACATCTCGCGGGCATATCCCAGCCGGGTCCAATAGTCAGCCCGCTCCGGCTTGTTCCTGACGGCAGTCGTAAGGGCTATGTCCGCATGCTGGAATTTCGACTGCTTTATATAGATTTCTCCCATATAGTAATAAGAAAGCACGTAGTCGCCCTCGCTTTCCCGGGCATTGGAAACATACCGCTGGAAATATGAAAGGGCAGCATCGTTCTTCCCCAAGTAATACTCGGCCTCTCCAAGGGCCTCGATAATCCGTATGTCATAGGAGTTTTCTTTCCGGGCCTGCAGGCCCTTCTCTTCTGCCTGAAGGTAGCGCTTCTGCCGGAGCAGGGACCAGATGAGCACACTGTATGCATCCATATTGGCGGGGTTCGCCTTTATCTCCTGTTCACATATCGCTATGGCAGCATCGTACTGCCTGTTCCTGTACAGTTGGAGGGCATCCTTCTGAACCGTGGTCTGTGCGCACAGGCCCAGACCAAGCCCCATGACGACCGTCAAAAGGCACAGGCGTTTTACATTAGACCCCATTATCCTTGTCATACAAGCACATCCCCTCTGATCTTTTAAAATATGCACCCGGACTACAGGCTGGAACCTACGGACTCTTCTCCCGACTCGCCATCCACAGGCGAAGGAACGTCCTCCAGCATGGTACAACGGCCGGAGAAAACCGCACCATTTTCCAAAACGACCTTGCGAGACGAGATGTCGCCTTTGACAGAACCGGTTGCGGTGACATAGATAAGCCGGGCGGCATCAATGTCGCCAAGCACCTTCCCCCGTATGTACACCCGGTCCGAAACGATATCGGCATCCACCACCGCCCCGGTGTCTATGAGCAGGTCGCTGGCGGACTTGATATGCCCGTTGACCTTTCCCTTTATGAAAAAAGGCTTGTCAAAGCTGATGGTTCCCTTGAACGTGATGTCAGAGGCAAGGACCGTATCAAAGTCCTCCTCGTCCGTATCAAACTTGTCCACCGCCTTTCCGTTTATATCCGTAGCCATTACAATATATTGTAGCGATTAGCCGTCAGCACGTCAATTGCTCAAAAAACCCCGATATTTCTCTTTTATCGCGTCAACGACGATGGAAGGAACCATGCCGCTGATGTCGCCGCCGAAACGGGCGACTTCTTTGATGCTGCTGCTCCGTATGAGGAAGTAACGCTGCTCGGTGGGAACCAGCAGTGTCTCCACTTCCCCGTTCAGCGAGCGGTTCATCAAGGACAGGTCGAATTCGTAGGAGAAATCGTTCGTGTTGCGGATTCCCCTCAGGAGCACTTTCGCACCGACGGCCCGGCAGTAGTCCGCAATCAGCGTATTGCAGGTGTGCACCTGAACGTTGCTGAAGCCTTTCGTCAGCTCCTTCAGCATGGCAAGCCGCTCCTCTGCCGAGAAAAGGCAGGTCTTGTCCGGGTTAATCGAGATGGCGACGTCGATGCGGTCAAAGAGCCTGCAGGTCCGCTCGATGATGTTCAGGTGTCCGTAGGTCGGCGGATCGAATGTGCCGGGGAATACTGCCGTTATCATGCCCTTCCCCTACTTCGCGACGATGTTGACGAGCTTGTCCGGCACGATGACGACCTTGACGATGCTCTTTCCGTCAAGGAACTTCTTGGCCCCCTCTGTCTCAAGGGCAGTCTTCTGGAGCGTGTCCTTGTCCGTGCCGGGGGCGGCCTGGAACTTGTCGCGGAGCTTGCCGTTTATCATAACGACGATTTCCTTGCTGTCTTCCTTGGCAAAGTCCTCGCTGAATTCCGGCCAACTCTCATAGGCGAGCGTCTTGTCGTGCCCGGCCTTCTGCCAAAGCTCCTCTCCCATGTGGGGGGCGTAGCAGGCGAGCATCTTGACAAACCCTTCCCAGAAGGCGCGGGGCAGCTTGTCCAGCTTGGAAGCCTCGTTGATGAAAATCATCATCTGGCTTATCGCCGTGTTGAAGCTCAGGCTGTCAGTGTCGTCCGAGACTTTCCTGACTGTCTTGGCGTAAGTCTTGCGGAGCGAGACGAGCTTGTCGTCGTCCAGCTTTCCCGTCACGTCAATGTCGCAGAGCTCCTTCTGGCCCACCGCCCAGACCTTGTCCAGGAAGCGGCTTATTCCGATCAGTCCCTGGGTGTTCCAGGGCTTGGACTCGGTGAGCGGCCCCATGAACATCTCGTACATGCGCACGCTGTCCGCCCCGTAGTTCTGGATCATCTCGTCGGGGTTCACGACGTTCTTGAGCGACTTGCTCATCTTGGCGATGACCCGCTCAAGCTTCTCGCCGGTCTCCTTCTCCTTGAAGCTGCCGTCAGAGGCCTCTTCCACCTGATCGACGGGGACGAGGGATTTGTTGGCCCTCTGGAAGGCGAAGCTCGTTATCATCCCCTGGTTTATGAGCCTGTGGAAGGGTTCCTTCGTGGAAACCACCCCGATGTCGTACAAAACCTTGTGCCAGAAGCGGCTGTAAAGCAGGTGCAGGACGGCATGTTCCGCCCCTCCCACGTAGAGGTCAACCGGCATCCAGTAGCTCTCCGCCTCTTTGGAGCAGAACTCCTTGTCGTTGTGGGGGTCCAGGTAGCGCAGGTAGTACCAGCAGCTTCCCGCCCACTGGGGCATCGTGTTGGTCTCGCGGCGTGCCTTGCCGCCGCACACGGGGCACGTGCAGTTGACCCACTCGTCTATTCCGGCAAGGGGCGACTCGCCCGTACCCGTCGGCTGATAGGACTTGACGGCGGGAAGCTCAAGCGGCAGCTGGTCCTCGGGAACGGGAACGGTACCGCACTTGGGGCAGTGCACGAGCGGAATCGGCTCGCCCCAGTAGCGCTGGCGGCTGAAGACCCAGTCGCGCAGCTTGTAGCTGACGGCCTTGTTGCCGATTCCCTCTTTGCCGAGCCACTCTATTATGGAAGGAATGACCTCTTTTGTCGCCCTTCCGCTGAAGTCGGCGGAGTTGATCGAATAGCCGTCCTTGGCGGGCGTGCACTCGCTGGCAACGTCGAACACATCGGGGTGGGCGGCGGCAAGCTTGGCGTAAGCACTCACATTCTTTGCGGCCTCGCGGATCATCGCGGCCCCCTTCGCCTCGTCGCCGTCCGCAAGGGAAGCGACCTCTTCCTTGCTCGCGACGACCTTGATTATCTTGAGGCCGAACTTCTTGGCAAACTCCCAGTCCCTCTCGTCGTGGGCGGGAACGGCCATGATCGCGCCGGTTCCGTGGCCGGTCAGGACGTAGTCGGAAATCCAGATGGGCACCTTCGCGCCGTTCACGGGGTCAATGCCGTAGCTGCCGGTAAAGACGCCGGTCTTGTCCTTGGCAAGGTCGGTCCGCTCCAGGTCGGACTTCTTGGCGGCCTGCTCGATGTAGGCCTCGACGGCAGCCTTCTGCTCCGGCGTAGTCAGGCTGGCGACCATCTTGTGCTCAGGAGCGAGGACCATGTAGGTCGCGCCGTAGAGGGTGTCGGGCCTGGTCGTGTAGACGCGGATTTTCTCATTTGTCGCCTTGCCGTCGGCCCCGGCAATCGCGAAGTCAACCTCCGCTCCCTCGGACCGGCCTATCCAGTTGCGCTGCATCAGCTTGACGCTCTCGGGCCAGTCCAGGCCGTCCAGATCCTTTATGAGGTCATCGGCGTAAGCGGTGATTTTCAGAATCCACTGACGGATAGTCTTGTGGGTGACGGAAGCGCCGCATCTCTCGCACTTGCCTTCCTTGACCTCCTCGTTGGCAAGGCCGGTCTTGCACTCGGGGCACCAGTTGATCGGTGTCTCCGCCTCGTATGCAAGGCCCTTCTTGTAGAGCTGCAGGAAAATCCACTGGGTCCACTTGTAGTAGTCCGGGGTGCAGGTGCGGACCTCGCGGTCCCAGTCGTAGGAGAAGCCCAGGGCCTTTATCTGCTGGGTGAAATGCTCGATGTTCTTGAATGTCGTCGCGGAAGGATGGGTCCCCGTCTTTATCGCATAGTTCTCGGCAGGAAGGCCGAACGCGTCGTAGCCCATCGGATGCAGGACGTTGTAGCCCTTCATCCTCAGGTAGCGGCAGTATATGTCCGTCGCAGTATAGCCTTCGGGGTGGCCGACGTGCAGGCCCGCCCCCGACGGATAGGGAAACATGTCAAGGACGTAGCGCCGCTTGTCCTTGGGGAAGCGGCTGTCCTCCGTCACCTTGAATGTCTTGTTGTCATCCCAGTATTTCTGCCATTTGCTCTCAATCTCGCCGAACGGATACGCCATAGCCTAAAACCTCGTAAATCTTGTGTAATGAAGGATACTATAGCACCTTTCGCCGGTTTGGGAAAGTGGGGGGATATATCGCAGCGACACACGAATGTCCATTCTGCTGGCACCAGACAGTCCATCTTGGTGATACCAGATAGCCCATCCTGCTGGCACCAGATAGTCCATCTTGGTGATACCAGATAGCCCATCCTGCTGGCACCAGATAGTCCATCTCGGTGACACCAGACAGCCCATTCTGATGCCTGTGACGCCCTCTTTTTACTGCCGAAAAAAAGCAAATCTGCCGATAACAACTTGACGGCAAGGGCTTATGATGTTAGAATAAGTTTAATGAAAGTTGATATACTTCCATTTTTACCTTAATAAAAAATTGTGAATTGAACGGGAGTTCGTTGTGGCACTGGATGACAGTTTTGCGTACCTGCCCCTTTTGGGAATAGCGGCCTTATCATGTATCCTCTTGATTCTTGTTTCCGCAATAAAGAAAAAGGGGTCCGCACGGGTGAGTGTCGTCATGTACATGGGTCTTCTCATCGTGCTCGTCTCCAGCCTTTCTGCAGCCCTTAAAAACCACGGCATGGAAAACGGAAGCGGTGGTAACGCATTCGTCACCTTCACCGTTGGAGTCCTGCTGGCGGCTATACTGACGGTTCCCTACTGTATCATACTGCTCACCTTTGAACCCAAAAAGATTCCAAAGCTGGTGCCCCGTTCCACGAACAGGAAACTGGAAGAGGCCGAGCGGGCTCAGTCCGAAACAAAAAAGACGGACAATGCAGACAGCGATGCCTACGAAGGCAAAATTCTGGAGATAAGCCGCGACTTCATGCTCGAAGCGTCCAAGTCCTACGAAGGCAGCGACGGAATGCAAAGCCTTTTGGACTATATCAACAAGACCATTGAAGAGCAGATAAAGGCAGACGGAGGAGCCATCCTTATGGTCGATGACTTTGAGGACCTCGTCACGGTCAAATCCTTTGACGGCGACTTTCCTCCGCCCTACAAGCTGCCCAACGACATGCCCCACAAGCCTGTCCGGGTGGCCACAAACTTCAAGTTCGCCTCCTTCCCCCTGCACGACAACATCTTTGGAGAAGTCGCTTCATCCGGTGTAGCCGAACTCATCACGAACCCCAATGCCGACACGAGGATTTACCAGAACGGACCGGAGGAGTTCCTTGAGTGCGGTTGCTACATCGTCGTTCCGATGAAGATCCAGGACACGGTCATCGGTGTGACGGCATTCGCCCGCAAGCACGGGGCCGAGCTGTTCAGCCACGGGGACCTCAAGATAGCGATGACCCTCTCCGATTTCGCCGCCGCCGCTATCCGCAGCGTCGTAACCGTCAGCGACATCATAGAAACCAGCAAGCAGAATAAGGAAATGGAAATTTCCGGCAACATACAGAACTTGCTCAAGCCTGCAAAGCTCCCCGTCATCCCCGGCATCCAGATTTCCACGATATGGAGCCCTGCCGCCGGTGTCTGCGGCGACTGCTACGACGTCATCGTTTCCCGCAAGGACAGGGTTTCCTTCATGCTGACCGACATAGCGGGCAAGGGCATCAACAGCACGATGATCATGGTAATGGTCCGGTCCATGCTCCGCCTGGTTGTCAACACGACCCAGAGCGCCGGAAAAATTCTTACCTGGGTGAACAAGGGCATCTGCGGGGAATCCTTTAGTACGGACCACTTCGGTTCTGCCCTGCTGATGAACTACAACCCGGACTCAAAGGAAATCCAGTTCTCCATGGGAGGCTCGATTCCCGTTTACCTCTACGACAACGAGGCGGGCGCATTCTCACTGATTTCGGTCAACGACGAGCCAATCGGCGTTGAAAAGACGACGGAATACAAAGATTACGTGCACAAATTGAAGACTGGTGATATAATAGTAGCATATACGGACGGGGTTGTTGAGACTCTGAACGAAGACGGCCAGCCCTACTCCGCCCAGTCGTTGCTCAAGGTCATAGCGGATAACCACGCGAAGAGCAGCAAGGACTTGACCAAGCTCGTAAAAGATGACATAAAGAAGTTCAGCGGTTCGGCAGTACAACACGACGACGAGACGCTGCTCTTGTTTAAGGTCTCATAATAGTGTAAACTACAAAAGGGATAAAATATAAGGAGTATCTTATGGAACTGAAGATAAGGAAGAACGGAGAAGTCTACATCATCGACGTAAACGGGGAGATGGATTTGTACAACTCCTACAAGCTTAAGGAGTTGGTCGTCAAGATGCTTGAAAAGAACGTCAAAGCCTTCATAATCAACCTTGAGCAGGTGGACTACATCGATTCGTCTGGAATCGGTGCGCTGATATACATCTGTTCAACGATTAAGAAGATGAACCTCAAGCTCTATATCTCCAACATCCACGGCTCTGTAAAGAAGGTCATCGAGCTTACAAAGCTCATGGGCTACTTCCCCATTGCGAACAGCGTTGAGGAAGCGCTGTTGATGATTAAAGAATAAAGACCTCACGGGCCCAAGACAAGCAATTTACTCACAACGGAGACATACAGACTTCCCGGCAGGGAACTGTAAGGAGGAAAGAATATGGCAGAAGATATAAAGGAGTTGCGTGCAGACGGCAACGATCCCCTGTTTGACAAGTCCAATATGATGTACAAGGAGTTCCCCTCGGACTTTAGGCAGATACGCTACTTTACCCTTTTGATAGTGCAGTCTGCTCCCTTGGAAATCAAGGAAATAAACCTCCTTGAGCAGCAGATAAGCGAAGTCATCAAGAACGCGGTCAAGCACGGCAACAACTGCGACATAAACAAGAAGCTCCATATCTGGTACTCCTTCAGTGCAAACCACGCCCACATCATCGTAGAGGACGAGGGAGAGGGATTCAAGGATTTGGAGAAGTGGAACGAGTTCAACCGGAAGAGGCTGGACTGCCTCAGGGACTCAAACTTCGAGGAGCTGTCAAACTACGTTTCTTTCCGCACGAGGAAGTCCGACGACCAGGACGGCGGAAACGCCCTCTTCGCTGCGCTTGAGTACTGGGACGGTGGATTCGTCTACAACGACAAGAGGAACGGCGTAGCGATGCTCAAGCACTTCCAGCAGAAGCGGCATGGAGTTTCCATAGACTAAATCCAAGTCATTATACAGAGAAAGACTTGCAACCCGGCGTGTATGCCGGGTTTTTTGTTTTGACGGCTGTCCTACTCTCCCCAAGACTGTAAATATTTTCACAGTCAAAAACTATCATTGTGCAAACATTCACAAAAAAAAGAAAAATCCTGCCAAAACGCATAAAAAAGTCTTTTTCTTTCAATATTATACTTAACAACTGGAAGTTTATGATTTATAATATTTGCTAAGATAATGCCGTCGGCATATCCGTCACGGCGAATCGTGGCTGTATCTAATGTAGGAGAATTCAAATGGCTAACACCAACAAAATCACAATCATCGGTGGCGCGGGAAAAGTAGGCTCTACGGTCGCCTATGCGCTCACGCTCAAAGAGCTTGCCTCCGAGATTGTCCTCATCGACGTAAGGCAGGAAGTCACCGAGGGAGAGGCAATGGACATCCGCCAGGGAACGCCCTTCGTAGGCCCCGTCTACGTCCATGCCGGAGATTACAACGACGCGAAGGATTCCGACATCGTCATCCTCACGTCAGGAGTTGGACGCAAGCCCGGACAGACCAGGCTGGACCTGGCGCAGACCAACGTCAACATAATGAAGTCAATCATTCCGCAGATCACCAAGGTGGCTCCCAACGCACTGTACGTTTTGGTCGCCAACCCCGTTGACATACTCACCTACCAGTTCGTCAAGACCTCCGGAATCCCCGCCAACCGCGTGTTCGGTACGGGAACGATGCTCGATACGGCCCGCTTCCGCGCGAGGATTGCCGAGACCTACAAAGTTTCCCAGGAGAACGTCCACGGCTACGTCTTCGGCGAGCACGGCGACTCCTCATTCGTGCCCTGGTCACTCGCCAACATCGGGTCGATTCCTGTGGACAAGTACGCGGCCTCTTTCGAGACGAAGAAACTCCCCGAGTTCAGCCACGACGATGTTGAGGACTACATTCGCAAGTCCGGTGGCATCATCATCAAGGCCAAGGGCTGCACCAACTACGCAATCGGCGTGACGACCGCCTACCTCTGTGAGACGCTGACTTATGACACGGACTCCGTGCTGACGATTACCTCCATGCTCGACGGCGAGTACGGCATCAAGGATGTTACCCTGAGTATCCCGACAGTCGTCGGACACAACGGCATCACGAGCCGCCTGGTCGCCCCCCTTCTGGACAGCGAAGTCGCCTCTCTCAGGCACAGCGCGGACTGCCTCAAGGAAGTCATCGGCCAGCTCGACTTCTCGATGTAAGGGACGGTTTTTACTAGTATGGAAAACTACCGCATAGAACACGACTCCATGGGAGAGGTCAAGGTTCCCGCCGACAAGCTCTGGGGTGCGCAGACTGAGCGCAGCCACGAGAACTTCCTTATCGGCGTCGGGATCGAGACCATGCCCCGCGAGATTACAAAGGCCTTCGGCTACCTCAAGAAGGCAGCCGCACAGGCGAACAACGAGCTGAAGAGCGAGAAGATGACGGCAGAAAAGCTCAAGTGCATTAGCCAGGCCTGCGACGAGGTCATCTCCGGTGCCCTGAACGACAACTTCCCGCTCGTCGTCTGGCAGACGGGAAGCGGCACGCAGAGCAACATGAACACGAACGAGGTCATCGCGAACCGCGCCAACCAGATTGCGGGCAGCAAGCTCTGCCATCCGAACGATGACGTGAACATGAGCCAGTCGAGCAACGACACCTTCCCGACCGCCCTGCACATCGCGGCGACGGTGGAGATTGAGGACAAGCTCTTCCCGGCGATTGACCTGCTCGTGAACACTTTCAAAAAGCTTGAGAAGGAGAACGAGGGCATCGTCAAGTCCGGCCGTACCCACCTGCAGGACGCGGTTCCGATTTCCTTCACACAGGAGATTTCCGGCTGGAGAAGCTCTCTGGAGCGGGACAAGGAGATGATTTCATCCTCCCTCCCCTACCTGAAGCAGCTTGCCCTCGGTGGAACTGCCGTCGGAACGGGACTGAATGCGCCCAAGGGCTTTGACACCCTCGTCGCGAAGAAGGTCTCTGAGCTGACCGGCAAGGACTTCATCACCGCGCCCAACAAGTTCCATGCGCTTTCCAGCAAGGACGAAGTCGCCTTCGCCCACGGTGGGCTCAAGGCACTCGCCGCCGACCTGATGAAGATTGCCAACGACGTGCGCTGGCTGGCATCCGGTCCCCGCGACGGTCTCGGCGAGATCCACATCCCCGAGAACGAGCCCGGCTCGTCGATTATGCCCGGAAAGGTGAATCCGACCCAGTGCGAGGCCATGACGATGGTCGCCGTGCAGGTAATGGGAAACGATGTGGCCGTCGGTGTCGCCGCGTCACAGGGCAACTTCGAGCTGAACGTCTTCATGCCCGTGATTGCCTACAACTTCCTGCAGTCGGTCCGCCTGCTCGCGGAGGTCATGGTCAGCTTCAACAACAACTGCGCCGTCGGCATCACCGCAAACAAGGAGAAGATGCACTTCAACCTGCACAACTCCCTGATGCTCGTGACCGCCCTCAATCCCTACATCGGCTATGAGAATGCGGCGAAGACTTCCCACCTGGCATACGAGAAGAACATCTCGCTCAAGGAGGCCTGCGTGAGCTTGGGCTTCCTGACGGCAGAGAAGTTCGACGAAGTTTTCCATCCGGAAGAGATGGCCGGCGTAAAGAAGTAAAAACACCTGCTGCCGGGTCTTATGGCTGAGATCCGGTGGTGACTCAGGCTTCCTGTTTTGGGAGAATAGCGGGAAGTTTGTTTTAATGAGACTATTTGTATTGCGAGTTCTCAGTCACTCTTCGGGTGTCTGAGAATTCGTTGGCCAACATAAAAACGCTCGTCGCGTTTTTACGTGGCCGTTGCGATGTCCGATGTCGCCCGCAGGGCGTCTTCGGACTCGTTAAGTTCGCGGAAACTCCGACGGAGATTCCGCGAACTTGTGGCTGTGTATTATGTCCTGTACGTAATGCACAAGTATTACATACAAGGATGTAAAGATGGACAATAACATCACTTACTCCTACTTCCCCGGCTGTACGCTCAAGAACAAGGCGAAAGACCTTGATATGTACGCGCGCAAGTCGGCGGAGGCACTGGGGTTTACTCTCGAGGAGATTCCTGACTGGCAGTGCTGCGGAGGGACCTATCCTCTTGCGAAGGACGAGATTGCGACCAAGCTCTCGTCCGTACGTGCTCTTGCCTATGCAAAATCCTCGGGGCATGATTTGGTCACGCTCTGCTCCGCCTGCTACAATGTCTTGAAGCAGGTCAATGACGATATGCAGAATGATGAGAATGTCATCCTCAAGGTGAACAACTACCTGAAGCACGATGACATTGAATACCACGGCGAGACGAAGATCGTCCACTACCTTGAGGCTCTCCGCGATGTCGTGGGCTGGGACAAGCTCAAGCAGGCCGTGAAGAATCCCTTCAAAGGAAAGAAAATCGGCGCATACTACGGCTGCCTCCTCCTGCGCCCCGGCAAGGTCCTTCAGTTCGACGATCCGGAGAATCCTCAGATTATCGAGGACTTCATCAAGGCAATCGGCGGAACCCCTGTCATCTACGCCCAGAGGAACGAGTGCTGCGGAGCATACGCCGGATTCGAGGACGAGTCCATCCCGCAGAAAAGGGCCGCCGCCATACTTTCCAACGCGGAGGACATGGGCGCGGACTTCCTCGTCACAAGCTGCCCCCTCTGCCGCTACAACCTCATCAAGAACAAGGGCGACAGCAAGCTGGACGTAATCTACTTTACGGAGCTTCTTGCCGAGGCCCTTGGGGTGAAGGAGGCATGCAATGCTTAAGAGCGAATGTGAAGAGATAAAGAGCCAGCTCCTTTCCATAAGCGGTGTCAATCCCAAAAAGTGCATGGTCTGCGGCAAATGCTCCGCGACCTGCCCCAACTATGATTCGATGGAATACCACCCGCACCAGTTCGTGCAGATGGTGGAGAACGGCGAGATTGAGAAGCTCCTTGAGTCCAAGTCCATCTATGCCTGCCTGTCATGCTTCGCCTGCCTGGAGCGCTGTCCGCGCCAGGTGGAGCCTGCCAAGCTGATAGAAGCCGTCAGGATGGTCGTGGAGCGCAAGCGGGGTCCGCAGCACCTGACTCCGGAGGCTGTCGCCGAGATGTCCAAGCTTGACGACGAGCTGCCGCAGCAGGCGATAGTCAGCGCGTTCAGGAAGTACCGCAAGTAAGGAGTGGCAGATGGAAAGAATAGGTGTTTTCGTATGTCACTGCGGCACGAACATTGCCGGAACAGTTGACGTTGAGAAAGTCGCGGAGGAGCTGGGAAAGGTAGACGGAGTCGTGTATTCGACCCACTATACCTACATGTGCTCTTCCGCCGGACAGAAGATGATAGAGGACCACATCAAGGATGACAAGCTCACGGGCGTCGTCCTGTGTTCCTGCTCTCCCCGTATGCACGAGAAGACTTTCCGTGCCTGCGCGGAGCGGGCCGGCCTGAACCAGTTCAAGGTCGAAATCGCGAACATCCGCGAGCAGACCTCATGGGTCATGAAGGATATGCCCCAGGCGACCGAGAAGGCAATCGCCCTCGGAAAGGCTGCCATCGCAAAGACGATCCTGAACACACCGCTTACCCCCGGCGAGACCTTGGTGACCAAGCGCGCGCTCGTCATCGGTGGCGGTATCGCGGGCATCACAGCCGCGCTCGACATTGCCGATGCGGGCTTCCCGGTTGACATCGTTGAGAAGGACTACACGGTCGGTGGCAAGATGGCCAAGCTGGACAAGACCTTCCCGACGCTCGACTGCGCGTCCTGTATCGTCACGCCCAAGATGACCGAGGTGAGCCAGAACCCGAACATCCGCATCCTCTCCTACTCCGAGGTATGCAAGGTGTCCGGCTACATCGGAAACTTCGAGATTGACATCAAGCGCCACCCCCGCTACGTGGACGAGACAAAGTGCACGGGCTGTGGTGCCTGTATTGAGAAGTGCCCCAACAAGAAGGTTCCGAACGCATTCAACCTGAACCTGAACAACCGCAAGGCGATAGACATTCCGTTCGCACAGGCGGTTCCGAAGGTTGCGAACATCGACGCGAACTACTGCCTGCACATGAAGGGCCTCGCCAACGGCAAGGACAACGTGTGCGGCTTCTGCGAGAAGGCCTGCGGTGTGGGAGCAATCAACTTCCACCAGAAAGAAGAGGTCATCACCGAAAAATACGGAGCGATTATCGTCGCGACGGGATACAACCCGATTTCATTGGAGAAGTTCGACGAGTACGCCTACAACCAGAGCCCGGACGTCGTGTCCTCGCTTGAGTTCGAGCGCCTCTGCAACGCCTCCGGCCCGACGAACGGCCACCTCCTCCGCCCCTCCGACGGCAAGGAGCCCAAGACTATCGTCTTCGTCCAGTGCGTCGGCTCCCGTTGTTCCGCGGACGCGACAAAGGGACACGAGTACTGCTCCAAGATTTGCTGTATGTACACGGCAAAGCATGCAATTCTGACCCGCGACCACTACCCGGACACCGACTGCTACGTCTTCTACATTGACGTGCGCACCCCCGGAAAGAACTTTGACGAGTTCTACCGCCGCGCCGTCGAGCAGTACGGCGTGCACTACATCAAGGGCCAGGTCGGCAAGGTCACGCCCCAGTCCGACGGCAAGCTGGACGTGCAGGGAAGCGACCTTATCCTGAACCGCCAGGTTCACATCAAGGCGGACATGGTCGTCCTCGCGGCCTCGATTGAGCCGGACAAGACTGCCCGCCCGCTCGCGACGATGCTGACGACGAGCATGGACAACAATGACTTCTTCCTTGAGGCGCATGCGAAGCTCCGCCCGGTCGAATCTCCGACCGCCGGTATCTTCTTGGCCGGCTGCTGCCAGGGTCCCAAGGACATCCCGGAGACGGTCGCCCAGTCCTCAGGAGCGGCGGCAAAGGCAATCTGCCTGCTCGTCAAGGACAAGCTCAAGAACGATCCCTGCACGGCACAGCCGGACGAGAATGCCTGTAACGGCTGCGGCCAGTGCATCAACGTCTGTCCCTACGGAGCCATCTCCTATGTGGACAAGGACTTCCGCGGTCCCAACCGCACGACGATCACGCGCCATGTCTCGCAGGTCAACTCCGCGATGTGCCACGGCTGCGGTGCCTGTACGGTCGCATGTCCTTCCGGTGCGATGGACCTCAAGGGATTCACCAACAAACAAATTCTGGCGGAGGTTGACTCGGTACTGTAATGCCGGGGAGTGATTTATGAGTGAGAACAACAACCCCAACTGGGTACCCAAGATTGTGGCCTTCTGCTGCAACTGGTGCTCATATGCAGGTGCTGACCTGGCGGGAAACAACCGCCTGGAGTATCCTGGAAACGTAAAGATTATCCGCATCCCCTGCTCATGCCGCCTGAACCCTCTGTTCATCCTGCGTGCGTTCCAGCGCGGGGCTGACGGCGTGATTCTCTGTGGCTGCCACCCGGGTGACTGCCACTACTCCACGGGCAACTACTTTGCCCGCCGCCGTATGACGCTGCTTTTCTCCATGCTGGACTATCTGGGCATTGAGAAGGGACGTACGCGCGTAGAATGGTGCTCCGCCGCCGAAGGCGTGCGCTTCGCGGGAATCATGAACGATTTCGTCAAGCAGATTACTGAGCTTGGCGAATGCAAGAAGCTGGAGGACGTAAGATGCAAGACAAACTGATTGCCCGTGCCAAGGAGCTTCTTGCGGCTGGCAAGGTGCAGAAGGTCGTCGGCTGGAAGAAAGGCCTTTTCGATGACGACATCACTCCCGCAGTGTTCACCACGGCGGAGGAGCTTGACAAGGACTTCGTGTTCAACAAGTTCTGCAAGGCCAACCTGTCCAAGTACTTGGTGGGCATTACCCGGCAGATTGAGACCGCCAAGAGCACGACGCGCGTGAACAACGCGATGGCAAAGCAGCGCGATCCGAACGCGCAGGACAAGCCGATTCCCCAGGAGGTCGTTCTGGTCTTCCTGAAGCCGAACGACACCTACTCCTTCACCCAGCTTTTGAAGGAGAACAGGATAACCCGCTCCGATGTGTACGCCATAGGTGTTCCCTGCCAGGACACGCTCGACGGCGGAGAGGTCTGCGAGACCTGCAAGAACAAGAAGCCCGTCTCATGCGACGAGCTTATCGGCGTGGAGGCGGAGCCCGCCCCCGTCCAGTCCAAGAGGATGGAGGAAGTCGAGAAGCTTGAGGCGATGACGGCGGACGAGAGGGACGCTTTCTGGAAGAACGAGTTCTCCCGCTGCCTCCGCTGCAACGCATGCCGGGACATCTGCCCCGCCTGTACCTGCGAGCGCTGCGTCTTTGACAACAACAAGCTCTACACCTCGCAGAAGGTCGCGGAGACAAGCTTTGAGGAGAGCCTCTTCCACATCATCCGCGCATGGCACGTCGCCGGACGCTGTACGGACTGCGGCGAATGCTCGCGCGTCTGCCCCCAGCACATCCCGCTGTACCTGCTGAACCGCAAGTTCATCAAGGACATCAACGAGATTTACGGGGACTACCAGGCCGGAAGCGACATGGAGACCAAGCCCGCCATGCTCACGTTCAACGCAGAGGGTGATCCCGAGACGACGATTGTCTGGGAGCGCTCCAAAGAAAGGGAGGCCGAATAATGCTTTCAATCAGTGCTGATAAAATCGACTCGCTGTTTGAGCTCGTCGGCTCCAAGCAGCCCCTCTACCTGCCGGTGGACAACACGTCCGGCAAGGCAGACTTCAAGCGTTGGGAGAAAGGCAGCAAGCTTTCCTCCGCGCTCAAGACCGTCCGCTCGGCCAAGGATTTCTTCTTCCCCAAGACGGAGCACATGGTCTCCTATCAGGTCAGCGGGAAGGAAATCACCGTGACCGACCCCAGGAAGGACGTTGAGGACTTCGTCATCTTCGGTGTCCGCGCCTGCGACGCGAAGGGCTTTGAGATAATCGACAACGTGTACATGAACATGGAGCCCAAGGACTCCTACTACATCAACCGCCGCGAGCACGGCACGGTCGTGACGCTCGCCTGCGCTGAGCCTGCGAAGGAGTGCTTCTGTTCCAGCTACGGAATCGACGCTTCCCTCGCAAAGCCCGCCGGTGACGTGAGCTGCTGGCTCGCGGACGGCAAGTTCTTCTTCTCTGCCAATACCGACAAGGGAAAGAAGTTCGTCGAGGGTGTGAAGCAGCTGCTCGCCGATGGCGACGACAAGGCCGTGGAGGCAGCCAAGAAGGACATCGCCGCCAAGACGGAGAAGCTGCCCTTCGCCCACTTGGATTTGTCCAAGCTCGGCGGTGTGAAGCCGGAGCAGATGATGAAGGTGTTCAACTCCAAGGTCTGGGACAAGGTCGCCGAGCCCTGCCTGGGCTGCGGAACCTGTACCTACGTCTGCCCCACCTGCATGTGCTTTGACGTGCGCGACTTCAACACGGGCAACGGCATCCGCCAGGTCCGCTGCTGGGATTCCTGCATGTACAACGACTTCACGCAGATGGCAGCGGCCAACCCCCGCCTGACGCAGAAGGAGAGGAGCCGCCAGCGCTTCATGCACAAGCTCGTGTACTACCCGATGGCACATGAGAATCTGTTCTCATGCGTCGGCTGCGGCCGCTGCCTTGAGAGCTGCCCTGTCAACATGAACATCGTCAAGGTCATAAAGGCCATCGGCGAGTCGGATGACATCTAGGATAAGGAGCCTGACATGGAAGCGAAAGAATCATTCATTCCTTATGTGGGAAAAATTATAGACATCAGGCAGGAGACCCCGGACGTAAAGACCTTCAGCGTGGTCGGCCTTGACGGGAAGAAGCTCTTTGAGCACATTCCCGGCCAGTGCGCCATGCTGATCGTGCCGGGTGTCGGCGAGTCGATGATTTCCATCACCTCCTCCCCGACCCTCCAGACGCACATGGAGTTCTCCATCAAGAAGTGCGGCTGCGTGACCGAATGGCTGCACAGCGCGGAGGTGGGCCAGCAGATTTGCGTGCGCGGTCCCATCGGAAACGGCTTCCCCGTGGACACCAAGCTCAAGGGCAAGGACATCCTCGTCATTGCGGGAGGAATCGGAATTGCCCCGGTTCACTCGGTCGTCAACTACATGATGGACCACCGCGCCGACTACGGGAAAATCCAGGTCATCTACGGCTCGCGCTCCATGGCGGATCTGGTCCGCCTGGACGAGATGCAGAACGTGTGGATGAAGCAGCCCAACTGCTCGATCGACCTGACGATTGACCGTGCCGAGGACGGCTGGAAGGGGCACGTCGGCTTCGTTCCGCCCTACGTGACGGAGCTGAACCCCGACCCGAGCATGACCGTCATCATGTGCGGCCCGCCAATCCTGATTCACCTCTCGCTCGACGCGCTCAAGAAGCTGGGCTTCAAGGACGAGCAGGTGTTCACGACGATGGAGATGCGCATGAAATGCGGCATCGGAAAGTGCGGCCGCTGCAACATCGGCAACAAGTTCGTCTGCAAGGACGGACCGGTGTTCAGCTTTGACCAGCTCGGAGAACTTCCACCAGAGTATTAATAGGAGAATACGTTTATGGCAGAGAAAGAAATGGCAACCATCTATATTTTCGGAAAGAAATATGATGTTCCCGCAGAATTGACTATAATGAACGCGATGGAGTACGCGGGCTACCAGCTCAAGCGTGGCTGTGGCTGCAGGAACGGCTTCTGCGGTGCCTGCGCGACGATTTACAGGATAAAGGGAGACAACCAGCTCCAGACGTGCCTCGCCTGCTCCAAGAAGGTCGAGAACGGCATGTACATCGCCACCCTCCCCTTCTTCCCGCTCGTCAAGCAGGTCTACGACATCGAGAAGATCAAGCCCGAGCAGCAGGTGATGATGCAGCTCTACCCGGAGATTTACGCCTGCGTCGGCTGCAACGCCTGTACCCGCGCCTGTCCCCAGGAGCTCAACACGATGCAGTACATCGCTTACGCCCAAAGGGGAGATTTCGCCAAGTGCGCGGACCTCTCCTTTGACTGCGTCATGTGCGGATGCTGCTCCTCCCGTTGCCCGGCCGGAATCAGCCACCCGCAGGTCGCGGAGCTTGCCCGCCGCCTGAACGGAAAGTACCTGCAGCCCGAGACCCAGCACCTGCTTGACCGCGTCAAGGAGATTGACGAGGGCAAGTGCGAGGAAGCGATAAAGAAGCTCGTGGCGATGTCCACCGGCGACAAAGAGCAGATCAAGAACCTGTACAACAACAGGGAAATCGAGAAATAAGGGGGCGGATGATGTACGGAAATTACTTGGACGAGGCGGCAAAGATTGTCGCGGAAAAACGCGCTGAGAACCTGAAATTCGAGCACGTGCGCCTGACGGCGGACGAGAAGGACCAGCTGCTCAAGGAGTATCACCCCGACCGCATTTCCTCTCAGTTCGTCGAGCTGAAGATTGGCCCCAACAAGGGACAGAAGGCCCCGATAGAGCTTGCGGAGATGCTGCAGGCCAAGCCCCGCCTGGAGCCGGAGAAGATTGACCTGAGCAAGGTCAACTACGAGGCTGATGTCCTCGTCATCGGTGGAGGCGGAGCCGGTACGTCCGCCGCAATCATGGCGAGCGAGGCGGGCGCGAAAGTCCTCCTTGTGACCAAGCTCCGCGTCGGCGACGCGAACACGATGATGGCCGAGGGCGGAATTCAGGCCGCGGACAAGCCGAATGACTCTCCTGCCCAGCACTATCTGGACGCGTTCGGAGGCGGACACTTTGACGGAAAGCCCGAGTTGGTCTACACGCTCGTCAACAAGGCTCCCTCCGTCATCAAGTGGCTCAATGACCTCGGTGTCGAGTTCGACAAGGAAGCCGACGGTACGATGGTGACCACCCACGGAGGCGGAACGAGCCGCAAGAGGATGCACGCCTGCAAGGACTACTCCGGTGCCGAGATAATGAGGACCCTCCGCGACGAGACCTTCAACCGCGAGAGCAGCATCACGGTCGTGGACTTCACCGCCGCAATCGAAATCATCAAGAACGACAAGGGCGAGGCCGCCGGAGCCGTCCTGATGAACATTGAGACCGGAGAGATCCGCATCGCGAAGGCCAAGGTCGTCATCATCGCGACCGGAGGAGCGGGACGCATGCACTACCAGGGCTTTCCCACCTCCAACCACTACGGTGCGACGGCGGACGGCCTTGTGCTCGCCTACCGGGCGGGAGCCAAGCTGCTCTACCAGGATTCACTGCAGTACCACCCGACCGGTGCGGCCTACCCCACCCAGATTCTGGGCAAGCTCGTCACCGAAAAGGTTCGCTCGCTCGGCGCAAAGCTGATCAACAAGGACGGTGAGGTCTACATCCACCCGCTCGAGACCCGCGACGTCAACGCCTCAGGAATCATCCGCGAGGTCAAGAACGGACGCGGCGTCAAGAACGAGGTGCAGGATGCGGTCTGGCTGGACACCCCGATGATCGAGATGATTCACGGCGAGGGCACGATTCTCAAGAGCATCCCCGCCATGTACAAGATGTTCATCAAGTACGGCATCGACATCCGCAAGGAACCGATCCTCGTCTACCCGACCCTGCACTATCAGAACGGCGGAGTCGAGATTGACAAGACCTGCCATTCCAACGTACCGAACCTGCTCGTTGCGGGCGAGGCTTCCGGCGGAGTGCACGGCACGAACCGCCTGATGGGCAACTCCCTGCTCGATGTCGTCGTCTTCGGACGTGAGGCGGGAATCGAGGCGGGCAAGATGTTCAAGAACATCGCGCTGTCCGACAAGCTCACTCTGCAGCACGTCAAAGACTTCGAGAAGGAGCGCGATGCGGCGGGAATCAAGGGCGACGTTATGTCTCCCAAGATTCTGCCCCGCTACACGCACGGCAACCCCGAGTTTGCCGCCTCCGCGAAGGATCAGTATGCCCAGGACGAGCGCTTTGTCATGGGCCAGCAGAAGCCGGGCTCTGACGGGCTCGCTGAGCCGTTCCCGGAGGTAATTGCTTTTGGAGGCTTC
>JAILON010000039.1 GCA_024690865.1 Treponema sp.
AAACGGACAGGATTCCGTCAAGGCGGCCGATGCCATCAGGGGGAAATATCCCTGGCTTCCGCTCGGCTCCGAAATCCTGGACGGCATCGAAAAAATCAAGTCGGACTACTCGTAAGGCGCAGAATCAGAGAGACAGACCACGCCCGGAAAAGACGAGCCGCGCCCACAAGCGGCGGTCTCCCTGTCTTTTTTATCCCCTCCCCTCTCACGCAGTTCACCGGAGAGGCCCCTCCAACAACCGCCCCTCCCCTTCCCGGCAGACCGACTTTTAGTGAGTTTACGCACCAATCATTAGTGAGTTTACACCACCACGCACTTTTTCTTCTGTGCTATACTTCTAAAGAAATTATGCCCTAACTTATGGAGAAAAATCTCAGAAAGCGGTATGCTGTGGCCGAGGTTTTGATATGAACAAGAACGTACTTTCGTTTTTTCTCATCCTACTCGCATGCGTCATCGGGGAGATTGTAAATCTTGCCGGGGCGCACCTCCTTCTCCTGCTGGAATCGCTCCACATTCCCCTCTTTCTGGACACCATAGGCTCCGTTGCGGTGACTTTCTACGCGGGTTTGATTCCGGGTATCATCGTCGCTCTCCTGTTCAACATAATCCGCACTATACAGATTGCGCTGGTAAACGGTACGGAAATATATCCCTGGGAGATGCTCTACATGCTGTGTGGGGCCGCGATAGTCGCCGTCACATGGGCTTTCGCACGTAGGAAGGAGAACTTCCGCATAAACCGCCAGATTACCATCTTGTACCTTATCCTCATCGCGCTTTTGTCGGCGTTCGCATCCAGCGTGGTCGGTGGTTTGGTCGAAACTGTGACCCGTATTTTCTTCGATGGAATCCACAACAAGTCCCTGACGGAATACTTTGTCAGGGCCTTTATGGGCGAGAACCTGGGATTGTTCGCTTCCTGCGTCTTTGCCCGCATCCCCATGACGGTGATGGACCGTATCATCTGTACGTTCGCAGGATACAGCCTGTATGCGCTGGTAAAGAAGTACAAGCCCTATGAAAGCTTGTAGAGAGAAAGATTTTATGACATATACCCCCACCCTTACTATATCTAATACTCAGGAATACATTCCCTCCGTAGAGGAGCTTCAACAGACCGTTCAATCCTTCGTCAGCTTCTTCATATACTTCACCCTGTTCGCACTCATTCTGCTCATCGTGCTCGCCGTCACACTGATTCACTTCGCCAAACAATGGCAGAACAAGAAGGACTCGGACGAATATCTGATGCACGTGATACAGGCACAGGAGGAGGAGCGGAGTCACTTGTCGTCCGAGCTGCACGACAGCCTGGCGCAGGACCTGCGGGTAGCCCTTTCGCTCGTGCAAGAAGAAAAGCCTCATGAAATCATAAAGGGCTGCATTTCATCCGTCCGTGCCCTGTGTTACAACCTTGCCCCACCCGACATAGCGACAGAGCATCTTTCGGATGCGATAAAGTCCCTCTGCCTCTCATTCCAAAAGAATACAGGGCTGGACGTTTCGTTCACGGCCCGCGAGGAAGCCCTGTCCCTGGTGGACTCGGTGAACCTTACGCCCTTGCAAAAGATAAGCCTGTACCGCATTGTGCAGGAACTTCTTGTAAACGTGAAAAAACACGCCCAGGCAAGCGAGGTTTCCATCATCATGCGCAGGGAAGACCGCGGCGACCCGGAGGGTCTCTATCTCTTTGTCTCGGATGACGGAATCGGCTTTGATGCGGAAAAAAGGATGGAGGCCGACAGCTCCGGAGGATTCGGTCTAAGAGGCATACGGCAGAGAGCCATGCAGCTCGGCGGCAACATCGACATACACTCGGAAGCTGACTGCGGAACGGATGTCAGGCTCTTTATCCCGGAAGGGAAATTCAGCGGGAGAAAAAACGGATGAGCAGATATTTTCTGGTGGAAGACCATGAGCTCATGAGGCAGGGGGTCATAGACTACCTCTCGCAGCATGGGAATTATGTTTGTTCCGGAACGGCCAAGGACAAGGAAGAGTTTTTTTCCGCAATGGCAAAAGGGGACGAAGGCCCGTCCCCCGACATCATCATAACGGACTTGTGCTTCGGCAGCGACAGCAAGGGCGGAATCAACCTGATACGCGAGTGCCGCAGTAAATTCCCCAATTTGAAGATAATGGTCTACTCCATGTACGACACCCCCGGGGTCGTAAGGGCTGCCCTTGACTACGGGGCTGACGGGTATGTCTGCAAGAACAGCGATGTTTCCTACCTTGCATTGGGCCTTAAAGAACTGATGAAGGGCCTCAACTACGTTGATCCTTCGCTTGCAACAGAAGTGCTTGTCTTTGAGAAGAAGCTCGCCATGTTCACCAGGCGCGAGAAGGACATTCTAAACCTCATCGTGGACGGCAAGACGAACAATGAAATTGCCCAATTTCTCGGTGTCCAGAAACGCGCAGTGGAAAACTACATCAGCCGCATCTACAACAAGAGCGGAATGTCATCCCGTGAAGAGCTGAGGAATTACTGGAGCTTGCAGTCAGCCGGG